>JAFEBC010000854.1 GCA_018266095.1 Deltaproteobacteria bacterium | reverse complement strand
ACTCCTTCTTCTCCTTCTCGGTGTGCGACTTGTAGCGGTCCTGCTTGACGAACTTGTCCGCGTCCAGCTTGAAGTCGGCGATGCCCTTGACCGACAGGTAGCGCGTCTTCCAGCCGTGCGTCGGCGTGCGATAGAAGCCGCGCAGCTCGCCGGGCTCCATGATCGACGCGTCTTCCTTCGTGCCGAGGAACTTCTTGTCCTTGTCGAGCACGTCCAGGAACGCCTTGGTCTGCTCCTTCGTGCCCGCGTCCTTGCCGGACAGATCGAGCGCCTGCACCTTCACCGGATCGGCCGAGGTGTACTCCTCGTCAGGCAACGAGCCCGAGGGGAAGATGTCGTCCTTGGTGAACACCGACCAGTGCACGGTCGCGCCCTCGAGGTAGTTGCCCGAGAGGCCCACGCACTCGCCGGCCGAGACCTTCACCTTGTGCTTCTTGTCCTCGCCCTTCTCGGAGTCGAAGACCGCGGTCTTGCCGTCGACGAGCGCCTTGACGTTCGCGCTGTTCTTGCTGGCCTTGTCGATGTCGAAGTCGTGCCAGGGCGACAATTCCTTGGCCTTGTCCGAATCGGTGACCTTCACCCAGACGTTCTTGTCCTTGACCTTGATGAAGCGCTTCTCATCCTGGACGAGCTCTTCCTCTTCCTCGTAGACGCCCGGGTCGAGCAGCTTGTCGTTCTGCACGTTGGTCGGCGAGAACTTGCCCTTGTCCTCGTCCTTCCACGTCGGCATCGCCGTGGTGATGCGCCAGGACGGCTTCTTGTCCTTGTCCTGCATCGCGTCCTTGAGCACCTGCGAGAGCCAGGGTGCGTTGGTGCGATCGGGGTGCAGGGGCTCCTTCTTCAAGTGCACGAACATCGAGTAGACGAGCTTGTTGTCCTTCACCGGGTGGCGAAGGATGACGAAGCCGGTGTCGCCCCAGGGATGCTCGCCGGGAGTGGTGCCGTTGCGGAAGGCCACCACCTCGCCGTCGGCGATCGCGTAGAGCTTGCTGCCGGCCGAGGGCGTGAAGTGCGCGCCGCAGTGGAAGATGCCCGTGTCGCCGAGAGGGAAGAAGCCGCCCAGGCCGCGCTCGGACTGGTGGTAGAGCGCGGTGATGTCCTCGCCGGTGACGGTGGACGAGCCGTTCAGATCGAACGGCATGCGCGTGTTGCCCGACATCGGCGGGTTGGCCGCGGGCTGAGGCGCGGCGCCCGGATCTTCCTTCTTGGGCGCGGCCGGCGTGTCGCCACCGGCCTGCGCGCCGCCGGGCTTGGTGCCGCCAGACGACGGAGTCGCCGGAGCGCCAGGAGTCGAGGGCGTGGCCGGCGCTCCCGGAGTCGAAGGCGCGGGCGCGTCACCGCCACCCTCGGGCCACGGGTGCTGGATCTCGGGCGCGGCCTGCGAGCCTGGCGTGGGCTTGGCCGGCGCCGAGGTGACGAAGTTGGCCTTCTTGTCGTCGTCCGACATCGCGTCGACGAGGTCCGGCACGACGTTGCCGCCGAGCTGCACGGCGTAGATCCAGGCCTTACCCGCGGGCGGCTTGGTGTCGCCCGACTGGTCCCAGCTCTTGCCGTCGAGCGGGTTGAAGCTCGCGGGCTTGGCCGCCGGGTGGATGATGTCGACCGCGATGGTGCCGTTGCCCGGGCCGGTGTTGCCGGAGACGACCCAGATGGCGCCGTCGACGAAGTTCTCGCCCATGGGCAAGAGCACCGTGACCACGTGACCGGTGCGCGGCGTGCCCGAGGTGACGAGCGAGAGGATGTCGCCCGGCTGCGGCTTGGTGCTGGCGAACTTCGAGCCCGCGAGGTCGGGGAGGGCGTCCTTGCCCACCACCGTGCCGCCCCACTTCTTGTGCGGCACCATCTGATAGCCGCGCGCCTGCAGCTCGCGCTGGAGGGCCACCGACGAGGCCGCGGCGCAGTAGCCGTTGCCCGGACCGCCGAGGTCCTTGCACTGCTTGTTCATGTTCGACTTGAAGAGCTGCGCGAAGAACTCGTCGGCCACCGGCGGGTACTTGAGGCCCGCGGCGCTGATCTTGTCGCGGAAGAACTTGCGGTAGAACGCCTCGGCGAGCCGCGAGCGGCCCTGCTCCTTCTTGCCCCAGGCGCCGCTGTTCGAGACCGTCTGCCGCCACTTCTCGAGCCAGAGCGGGATGTCGGCCGTGGTCGACGCTTCGAGATCGCCGCCGCCGCCCGACGAGCTGCCGCCCTTGGACTGCGCCTTCGGGTCGATGCCGTCGTCCTTGCAGTACTTGGCGAGGAGCTTGTTGAGCGCCTTGTCGTTGAAGCCCGTGCCGCTCGTGTACGCGCCGCGGTCCTTGTAAGCGCCCGCGATCACGTCGGCTTCGATGTCGGCTTCGTCCGGGCCCTTGGTCGCCGAATCATCGGCAGGGGGCGGCTTGGCCGTGACCGGGCCGTCCTTCGGCGCATCGCCACCGGCCGGCGCGGTCGCAGCGGGCGTGGTCGCGGCAGGCGTCGACGGCGCCGGCGAATCGCCACCCGCGGGCGGCGTGGACGTGGTCGGGTTGGTCGCGCCGACATCCGCGGCCTGGCCTTGCTTGATGAGGTGGACGAGCTCGTGATCGTCCGGGACCGGCTTGTCCGGAATCGCGTACTGGAACGTGCCGCCCTTGGCGTCGCCGTGCGCGAACAGAGGCGTCGAACGGCCCGGATACGTCTCCAGCAGGCGGCCGGCGCGGATCCAATATTCTGAATAGCTCGAAGCCGACGACGGCTCCTTGATCATCTGGTAGTTGCCGGGCCCGATGAGCTTCTTGTGCACGTAGCAGGGGTCGTTCACGCGCAGCCAGAGGCGCCCCTGCGCGTCCTTCTTGTACCCGACGATGCAGACGATGTGGCCGCGGTTGTCGGTGAGCTGCGTGTACTGCACCACCGGGTTGTTCTTCTTGAGCTGCTCGAGGTGGCGCTTGAACGTCTCCTGCACGAACGACTCGTCCGTGGGGCGCAGCGAGGCGTAGTTCTTCTCGTTGCAGAGCTCGCCCGAATCCGTGCCCCAGTTCATCGCCTTGAAGGCGCCGATGGGCCAGCACTTCCCCTGGTCGTTGACGCCCGCGAGCTTGTCCTTCATCGAGCCGCCGAGCCAGCGGATGTTCTTCTTCTGCCCGTTGCTGCCGATGCCCTGCGGGCCGTCGTTGTGACCGATCTGCTCGTCGTCCTTGCCGGCGAACTTCGCGTAGTAGCTGACGACCATCGAGGCCGAGGTGCGGCCGCACCAATAGTTCGACTGGTTCTCGTCCGGGTTCTTCTGTTGGAGACGAGGTACGTCCAGCCAACGCCCTTCGACACCCTCCAGATCCGCTGGCAGCATGTCGCCAGGCTTGCGGACGGTGTCGACGGGCTTGATGGGGTAGGTCATCGGTCGCGGCCTCCCCCCTGGGGGTCCGCGCAGTCGGGCGCGGACACACTCAGCGGGCGCTGCAGTCTACCGCATTTTGTGGGTGGTTGGCGAGAGGAACGGGCGTTCGCCTGTAGATGACTGAGCTTACTACTCTTTTCCGCTGAGATCGAGGGCCACTTGCCCGACCCCGGCAAGTCGAGGTCCCACCTCCGCTTGACCGATGCGGACGGGTCCGACTTGGGGCCAATGTCCCTGCATGCGCGCGAAGTTGCACATCACGTTGGTCCTCCTGGCGGCGGCGGTCGGACTCGTCATCCTGGCTGGTCCCGGCTGCACGGGCGGGGCGCAGCAGCAGGGCCCGGCGTGCACCAAGGACGGCGACTGCGATCCCGGCGACGACTGCATCGGCGGGACGTGTCAGGGGGATTCGGCGCACCGCGACGCGGGGAATGACGCGGGACTGGACGCGGGCGCGAACGCCGACGCTGGCGCTGACGCGGGCAACACAGACGCGGGCGCAGACGCTGGAACCGACGCGGGCGGGGCTGACGCGGGCGCCGATGCAGGGACGGACGCGGGCACGGCCGACGCGGGGCCCATCGATGGCGGCGTGGTCACGTACACGGGCGGCACCGTGGACCTGCTCGACTTCGTCACGACCGGCGACACCCGGCCGCCCAACTGTGACCAGACCAGCGCCTACCCGAAGGAGATCATCCAGAAGGAGGTCGCGCAGATGGCCAAGCTGCCGTCGCAGTTCGCGGCCGACACGGGCGACCACTTGAACGCGTGCATCCAGAGCAAGAGCAGCATCGCGACGCAGCTCGGCTATTACGGCGACGCGGTGAAGCAGTACCCGCGCCCCTGGTTCATGGGCATGGGCAACCACGAGTGCGGCAACGCGCTCGACTGCAACTCGTCGCTCGGCTCGTGGGACGCGAACTTCGCGGGCTACAAGGCGCTGCTCGCGGACGTGTCCAAGCAGACGCAGGTCTACTACTTCATCGACGTGCAGACGCGCTTGGGCCTCGTGCGCCTGGTGTGGATCGCGGACAGCTTCGGCGGCAGCGGGCCCCAGCAGTGGCTGCAGGCGACGCTCGCGGAGGCGGACACGAAGGCTGTGTCCACGATCATCCTCAAGCACTTCCCGCTGACCGGCTCGCGGCAGGGCGACACGTGGGCGAAGAACATCCTCGAGACGCACAAGATCTCCCTCGTGCTCACGGGGCACGATCACCTGTACTCGCACGATCCGGGCTACCTCGACGGGCGCACCGTCATCTGCGGGCTGGGCGGCGCGGACACGAGCAGCACGGGGTTCTGCCGCGTGCAGCAGCAGCCGGACGGGAGCTGGAAGTTCACGCGCTACGACATCGATTCGAACGCGTTGGACACCTGGAGCGTGAGCCAGCGCGGGACGTACTAGAGGCCATTCCGGGCACGCCGATCGACCCCTCACGCCAAGAGCGGTCATTCACCGCAGAGGCGCCGAAGCGCGGAACAAGTCTCTTCGGCCAGCGACCAAGTCATTCTGCGGTTCTGCGCCTCTGCGGTGAGTGATCGGGCGAGCATGGACGCTGTCTGGCGCCCGGCGTATCCACATCGATTCGAACGCGTTGGGCAAGTGAGCGTGAGCCAGCGCGGGACGTACTAGAGGCCAACTCGGGCACGCTGATCGACCCCTCACGCCAAGAGCGGTCGTTCACCGCAGAGGCGCCGAAGCGCGGAACAAGTCTCTTCGGCCAGGGGCCAAATCATTCTGCGGTTCTGCGCCTCTGCGGTGAGTGATCGGGCGAGCATGGACGCTGTCTGGCGCCCGGCGTATCCGCATCGATTCGAACGCGTTGGGCACGTGAGCGTGAGCCAGCGCGGGACGTACTAGAGGCCATCTCGGGCACGCCGATCGATCCCTCACGCCAAGAGCCGTCATTCACCGCAGAGGCGCCGAAGCGCGGAACAAGGCTCTTCGGCCAGCGACCAAATCATTCTGCGGTTCTGCGACTCTGCGGTGAGTGATCGGGCGAGCTCGCGCCGCGGCTGTTCGCGTAGGCGCTTCCCTGCTCGACGTCAGTTCGTGCGCTCGACGGTGTACACGGCCAGCTCCTCGAGCTGAGTCGCCACCTGATCCGGGATGAGCGTCGTGTCCAGCGCCGCCCGCGCCTGCTCGGCGAGCTCGTGCGCCTCTTCCTTCGCGCGCGACTCGGCGCCCAGCCTGCGCAGGAGCGCCCGGAGCGCGTCGACCTCGCGGTCGTTCATGTCGCGGCGGCCGAGATCGCGGTGCAGGTGCGCGAGGTCCTCGCCGCGGGCCTCCTCGAGCGCGCGCAGGACGATGAGCGTGCGCTTGCCCTCGCGCAGATCGCCGCCCGCGGACTTGCCGGTGACGGCAGGCGCGCCGAAGACGCCGAGGAGGTCGTCGACGATCTGGAAGGCCTGGCCGAGCGGCCGGGCGAATCGTGAGAGGGCCTCGAGCACGCGCGGCTCGGCGCCCGCGAGGTGCGCGCCCAACAAGAGCGGCATCTCGAAGGTGTAGCTGCCCGTCTTGAGCCGCTCGATCTCGAGCGTGCCCTCCGCGCCCAGGGGAGCCCCCAGAGGGGCGGCGAGGTCCAGCGCCTGGCCCACGGTCACCTCGGCCAGCGCGCGCGCGAGCAGGCGGCCCGCGGCGAGGCGGCGCTCGGGGATGACGGGGGAGCTGAGGACCAGATCGATGGCCCACGCTTGCAGCAGGCTGCCGAAGAGGAGGGCGAGGCTGCCGCCGACGTGCTCACCGGCTGCGACCAGCGTGCCGCGGACATCGAGCGCGGCCTTCTCGCCGAGGAGGATGTGCAGCGTGGGCGCGCCGCGGCGGAGCTCGTCGCGGTCCATGAAGTCGTCGTGCACGAGCAGGTACGCGTGCAAGAGCTCCACGCCGAGCGCAGCGGGCAGGGCTGCGTCGCGCAGGCCATTTCCGGCCTCGTTGCCGAGGAGAACGAGCGCGCCGCGCAGGCGCTTTCCGCCGCGGAGCACGTAGTCGCGCGTGGCCGCGAACGCGGGCCAGAGATCGACCGGCAGCTCACGCGCCTCGACGCGCTTCTGATCGAGGAACTCGCGCAGCTTGGGCTCGGCGAGCTGCGAGAACGCGAGCAGCGCCGCGGGCGGCTTGGGCGCGGCCTCGAAAGGGATACTGCCCGGCAGCTCGTGCAGCGTGGACAACGGGCCGTGACCCGGCGGGCGGTCCGACGGGGTCGCGTTGGGATCGGTGATCGCTTCGCCGGGCGGACCGAACGGGTTGTGGACGCTCACGTCGCTTCGAGTACACCAGCCGTGCCCGGCGCGGAAGCCTGCTCGCGCACGAGGCGAGCGAGGATCTCCTGCGCGCGGTGCAGCTTGATCTCGCCCGCGGCGATGAGCGCCTTGGCGACGACCTCGATGGTCTGGCCGCGCGCGCCGGCGGTGACGGCGAGGTTGCGCGCGTGCAGCGCCATGTGGCCCTTCTGGATGCCCACGGTGCCGAGCGCGCGCAGGGCGGCCATGTTCTGCGCCAGGCCCACCGCGGCGATGATGCCCGCGAGCTTCTTGGCGGGCGGATTCCCGAGGATGCGCAGCGCCGTGACCACGAGCGGATTGGTCTTCACCGCGCCGCCGACGGTGCCGATCTGCAGCGGGATCTCGATGGAGCCGTGCAGGTGCCCCTCGGAGACCCACCAGCGCGTCATCGGCTCGTAGCGGCCGTTGCGGGCGCAGTAGGCGTGGGCGCCCGCTTCGATCGCGCGCCAGTCGTTGCCGGTGGCGATGGCGACCGCGTCGATGCCGTTCATCACGCCCTTGTTGTGCGTGGTGGCGCGGTACGGATCGGCGTCGGCGAAGCGGCTGGCCGCGGCGATGCCGTGCGCGACCTCAGGCCCGGTGTAGCCGAAGTCCGCGAGCTGCTCGAGCGGGATGCGCACCTTGGCGCGCGCGAGCCGTCCGTCGGCGAGGTTCGAGAGGATGCGCAGGCGCACACGGCCGCCCGAGAGGCGCTCCAGCGTGCCGGCGACGCCTTCGCACATGGTGTTGACGAGGTTCGCGCCCATCGCTTCCTGCGTGTCCACGTGCAGGTGGACGATGAGCTGCGGCTCGGGCTTGCCGTCGACGTCGAGCACGGACAATTCACGCACCTCGAGCCGCTTGGCCCCGCCGCCGCGCGCCGCCATCGCCGGGTGCAGCGCGTTGGCCTCGCGCAGGATTTCCTCGGACGCGCGCTCGATGGCCGCCTTGGCCGCCGCGCGATCCGGGATCGCCTCGAGCTGGACCTGCCCGATGAGCATCTGCTCGTCGGCGTCGGCGAAGAACCCGCCGCCTTCACGCGCGATCTTGGCCGCGAGCGACACGGCCGCGATGACCGACGGCTCCTCGACCGCCATCGGCACCAGCACGTCCTCGCCGTTGACGAGGAAGTTGAGGCCCACGCCCAGCGGCAGCCCGAGCACGCCGATCGCGTTCTCGATCATGCCGTCCGCGTTGGCCAGCGGCAGCGTCGCCGCCTCGCCGAGGTGCGGGAGCTCGGAGCGCGGGACCGCGAGCGCATCCGCGAGCCGGCGCAAACGCTCGGCCATCTTCGCCTTGTAGAACCCTGGGAGACGGCTTGTTCCAGACACCGTGTCCACCTCCGCTGCGACAATCCTTCAGTCGCGGCATCCATTCTGTCCATCGGATGTTCTTCGTGTCCGCGACGTGGTGTCGCAGATCCCCGAGGAAGATCCGCCTGTTGCTGCAGGAGAAGACTCCGAAGCCGGCCTTTGGATGGATGAAGTTTGCGAGAAGAATCCGAATCGGGCAGAAAGTCTCGTCGAAATCAGTGGTTCGCGGTCCTGTCGGAGCAAGTCCCACCCATGGAAGCCACAGCACCGAAATTGTTCCTCAGGCTTCCGGCCAAGTTCTGGGTCCTGCTCACGGGCGCGTTCATCAACCGCCTGGGCACCTTCGTGGGGCCGTTCCTGTCGGTGTGGCTCACGGGTCAGCGGCACATGTCGGTCGAGACGGTGGGCCTCATCACCTCGATGATGGGCCTGGGCGCGCTCTTCGCGGCGCCGATGGGCGGCTTCCTCGCCGACAAGTTCGGGCGGCGCGGCGTCATCCTGCTCGGCACCGTCGGCGGCGGCCTGTCGCTCCTGCACGTGGGCTACGCCCAGTCGGCGCCGCATCTGATGGTGGCCGTCTTCATCTGGTGCTTCCTCAATGAGCAGTACCGGCCGGCGATGCTCGCCTGCGTGGCCGATCTGGTCGGTCCCGAAGAGCGCATGCGCGCGTTCGGCCTCACGTATTGGGCCGCGAACCTCGGCTTCTCGGTGGCGCTGCCCCTGGGCGGCGTGATCGCGGCGCGCGGCTACGGCGTGCTCTTCGTGGCCGATGCGCTGACGAGCTTCATCTTCGGCTGCGTCATCTTCTTCCTCGTGGGCGAGACCAAGCCCGCGCGCAGGCCCGACGCGGTCGAGCGGCACCCGCTGGCGCCGTTCGCGGACCTGCCGTTCGTGGTCTTCTGCCTGCTGACCGTGCTGACGAGCCTCATCTTCCAGCAGACGCTGGTGACGGTGCCGCTGGCCATGACGGGCGCGGGGCTCTCGACGGCGATGTTCGGCACGCTCATCGCCTTGAACGGCGTGCTGATCGTGGTGCTGCAGCCGTTCGCCGAGCGGGTCACGAAGAGATTCCCGCGGCCGCAGGTGCTGGCGGTGTCGTCCTTGATGACGGGCGTGGGCATGGCGGCGACGGGACTCGCGCACGAGCCGATCGGCTATCTCGCGACCATCATGGTGTGGACGCTGGGCGAGATCGGCATGGCAGGTCTGGGACCCTCGGTCGTCGCGGATCGTGCGCCCGCGGAGCTGCAGGTGAGCTCCCAGGGCACGTACCAGATGTCGT
>JAFEBC010000853.1 GCA_018266095.1 Deltaproteobacteria bacterium | reverse complement strand
GGCGTCGGGGGGCGCGGGCTTCTGCTGCAGGGGCGCGATGGCTTGCGTGAGCCGCTGCGTGAGCTGCTCGAAGGTGCTGGCGACCACGGCGAGGCGCGCGTGACCATGGGCGCGGCCCGCGAGCGTGAGCGCGATCGAAGGAAGCGTGGCGCCGCTCTGCTGAAGCTCCGGGAGCGCCGCGAGCAGCTCGCGTGCGGCCTGCGCGGCGACGTGCGCGCGCGAACCGGCGAGGAGGAACAGCTCGGCGCGGGGCTGCGTCGACATCGGCTGCGTCGACACCGGCACCGTGAGGCCCAGCGGCCGCTCGTTCGACTGCGCGCCCACCACACGCTGCGCCTGCGCGGGCACCGCCACCATCGTCTTGCGCACCACCTCGGGCGCCTCTTCCAGCACCAGGTGCGCGTTCGTCCCGCCGAAGCCGAACGAGCTCACGGCCGCGCGGCGCGGATGGTTCGCAGGCCGCTCCCACGCGAGCGGCGACTTGGGCAGATAGAACGGCCCCTTCGTGCCGCCCGGCCCGTCGAGCGCGAGCTTGGGGTTCTCCTCGGACACGCTCGGCTGCGGCGGCAGCGTGCGCTTGTGCAGCGCCAGCGTGGCCTTCATCAGCCCCGCCGCGCCTGCGGCCGACATGGTGTGCCCGATGTTGGCCTTGATCGACCCGAGCGCCGTGCGCGCGCCCAGCTTGTCCGACCAGCCCTGCTCGACGAGCAGGTCGCGCAGCGCGCCCACTTCGACCACATCGCCAACCGTCGTGGCCGTGCCGTGCGCCTCGATGTAGCCGAGCGTCGTCGCGGAGAAGCCGGCGTCCTTGTACGCGGCCCGCAGCGCGTCGAGCTGGCCGCTCGGACGCGGCGTCATCGGGCCCTCGCCCTTGCCGTCGTTGTTGGAGGCCGCGCCCTTCACGAGAGCGTAGATGCGGTCGCCGTCGCGCTCGGCGTCCTCGCGGCGCTTGAGGATCAGCGCGCCCGCGCCCTCGCCCATGACGAAGCCGTCGGCCTGCGCGTCGAAGGGCCGGCACGCGCCCGCGCGCGAGATGGCGCCGATGCGCGAGAAGCCCACCAGGTTGTCCGGGAGCAGATTCAGGTACACGCCGCCCGCGACCGCGACGTCGATCTTGCCCGCGCGCAGGTTCACGATGGCCTGCTGCGCCGCCACCAGCGCCGAGCTGCACGCGCTGTCGATGGAGAACGCCGGCCCCTGCAGGTCCCACTGCTGCGCGACCGTGGCCGCGATCATGTTCAGCAGATTCCCCGCGATGGAGAACGCGCGCATCGGCACCACGTCGCGCACCATCTGGTCGAGCAGCTCCTGCGCGCCCGGGCCCTCGGGCGCACGGCCGAACTGGCCCGCGAACATCTGCATCGCGCGCAGCCGGGCGCCGACGAACTCCTTGTATTCGCTGACCGACGCGCCCACGAACACGCCCGTGCGCGAGCGGTCCCACGCCTTGGCCTGCGGGAACGAGCCGCGCGCCGCCGAATCCGCGCCCTCGAGGCCGGCATCTTGGAGGGCCGCGCGCACCACGTCGATGAGCAAGCGCTGCTGCGGGTCCGTCACCTGGATTCGGCGGGGCGCGAGGCCGAAGTGAAGCGCGCCGAAGTCCTTGAGCTCCTCGTCCGAGAGGTACGCGCCCTTGGCGATGTAGGCCTTGTCGGGGATGCGCAGGGACGTGTCGTGGAAGGCCTCGTGCTTCCAGCGCGACGCCGGCACCGGGCGGAACGTGACCCCCGCGCCGTGGACGAGCTGCCAGAGCTGGAACGGGTCGCGCGCCGAGGGGAAGCGGCAACCGAGGCCGACGATGGCGATGTCCACTGTGGAACGTCCCTCCTCGGGCAGAAGCGCGCGGAGTATCGGGTTTTGCCGCTGCCCGTCAAGCCGCCGACTGTCGGCGGGAAGAGTGTCTCAACGGGGCCCGGAATGAGCAAAATCCTTGCCGTTTCGGCGCGGCGCGTTGTGGCCGGAAAACAAGGGGTTGCGCGATTGCCGCAGGTCGAAACTCCGACACCTGTGCGCAGCGGCTGGTCAGGGCACGACGTGAGCGTCCGGAAGGTGCCCAGCGCAGGTCTTGCGCGGAGGCGTCCGCTGCGCGAATCGTCTGAGACATGAGCCAGGACATGAGCCAGAGCCAGAAATCGTCTGAGACCTGGGCGCGGAAATCGTCTGAGAACTTCCCGAAATCGTCTGAGATGTTCGCGGCCCTCTGTGCCCTTGCCGTGACCCTGTTGCCGGCCCTGCCCGCGCACGCGGACCCGCAGAAAGGCGACACCCAGTTCGAGTCGTACCAGCTCATCCTCCTGCGGCGCCGGCCCGACGCGCCCAAGCTGTCCGACGCCGACTCTCAGGCGTTGCAGAAGAAGCACCTCGCGCACCTGACCAAGATGGCCGAGGCCGGCAAGCTGGTGGTGGCGGGCCCGTTCGAGCACCAGGACGACGAGACGCTGCGCGGGCTGTGCCTGTATCGCGTGGGCTCGCTCGACGAGGCGCGCAAGCTGGCCGAGCAGGACCCGGCGGTGCAGGCGGGGCGGCTGCGCGTCGAGGCGATGACGTGGTGGACGGAGAAGGGCGCGTTGACCTTCCCGGTCGGCGAGGCGATGGCGAAGAAGGCGGCGGAGGGCGGACAGAGCGGGAAGGGCGGCGCGACGGCGTAGGACGCGAAGCCGGACACCAAGCCGGGCGACGCGAAGGTGCCGGAGCCGAAGGCGAACGCGGAGCCGATCGACGCCAAGCACAAGTAGCCGCCTGGCATCCCAAGGGGAGCGATTCGTGGAATCGTCCCAATGGTGCCACCATCAAAAGAGCGCACACCTTCGCGGAGGTTCACCATGGAGCAACGACGCCTCGGTCGCAGCGGCTTTCACGTCCCGGTCCTGAGCTTTGGCACGGGCACCTTCAACGGCAAGGGCGACCTCTTCAGCAACTGGGGCAACACCGGCGTCGCCGAGGCCACGCGGCTCGTGGACCTCTGCCTCGACGCGGGCGTGACGATGTTCGACTCGGCCGACATCTACTCCGACGGCAACGCCGAGGAGACGTTGGGCGCCGCGATCAAGGGCCGCCGCGGTCGTGTGCTCATCAGCACCAAGGGCACCTTCCGCTCGGGCGACGGGCCCAACGACGTGGGCAGCTCGCGCTTCCATCTCACGCGCGCGGTCGAGGGTTCGCTCAAGCGGCTCGGCACGGACCACATCGACCTGTATCAACTGCACGGCTACGACGCGCAGACGCCGCACGAGGAGGTCCTGGGCACGCTCGACGATCTCGTGCGCGCGGGCAAGATTGGCTACGTGGGCGTGTCGAACTTCTCGGGCTGGCACCTGATGAAGGCGCTCGCCACGTCCGATCGCGACGGCCTCGTGCGCTACGTGGCGAACCAGACGTACTACTCGCTCGTCGGCCGCGACTACGAGTGGGAGCTCATGCCGCTCGGGGTCGAGGAGGGCATCGGCGCCGTGGTGTGGAGCCCGCTTGGCTGGGGCCGCTTGACGGGCAAGATCCGCCGCGGCGCGCCGAAGCCCGAGGTGAGCCGCCTGCCGGGGAGCGCGAGCTACGGGCCACCGGTGCCGGAGGAGTATCTGTACCGCGTGGTCGACGCGCTCGATGCCATCGCGGCCGAGACGGGGAAGACGGTGCCGCAGATCGCGCTCAACTGGGTGCTCTCGCGGCCCACTGTGTCCACGGTGATCATCGGCGCGCGCGACGAGAAGCAGCTCAAGGACAACCTGGGCGCGGTGGGGTGGAGCCTGACGCAGGAGCAGATCGCGCGCCTGGATGCGGCGAGCGCGGTGACGCTGCCGTATCCGTACTGGCATCAGCGCGGGTTCACGGAGCGGAACCCGCCGGCGGTGTAGCGCGCCAAAAACACGACGCGGCGACCACCCTTGGGATGGCCGCCGCGGACGTGCATCGAGTCTGTGTGGCGAGGCTGTCTACGCCGTGAACTGCGTCGACGGCGCCAGCTTCTTCAGCGCCTCGGCCAGATCGCCCACCGTGCGGATCTTGCCCAAATCCTCATCCGGGATGCGCACCGACAGCTTCTCCTCGAAGAAGCTGACGAGCTCCATCACGGCCACCGAGTCCATGCCCAGCGTGGAGATCACGGTGTCCTTGGTGAGGCCATTGAGCTTGCGGCCATCGACCTCGAGGGCGGCCTGGGTGAACAGCTCGAGGACGTTGACGGTCTGCGTGGTCATCTGAAGTTCCTTGAAGTTTGCGTTGAGCGTTCTGCGTTCTGCGTTCTGCGTTCAGCGTTGGCGTTGGTGCGTAGGCGTTGATGCGTTGGCGTTGCGCGTAGGCGTCAGCGTTGAGCGTCGGCGTTGAGCGTCGGCGTACGCGTGACGGTTCCTAGTCGATGCGCTTGAGCGAGTACTGCGCGAGCGACTGGTAGTGCTTCTGGAAGCCGGTGACGCACGTGCTCAGGTAGCGCACGTAGTCGTCGAACACCTTGTCGCCCCAGGTCGAGCGGATCTTCGTCTCGTTCTTCTGCAGGCGCTCGAGCCAGATGGCCGTGGTGCGCTCGTAGTGCAGGCGGCGCGTCTTGCACTCGACGACTTCCCAGTACGGGTTCACGGCCGCGATGATCTCCTCCAGGCGCGGCGTGATGCCGCCGGGGAAGATCTCGTAGGTGACCCAGCCGATGTCCTGCACGTCCTTCTTGTTGCGCGGGACGAAGTTGCGCAGGATCGTCTGCAGGCCGAACCACGCGCCCGGCTTGGTCCACTCGTGCGCCAGGCGGAAGTAGTTGCGGTAGGCCTGGATGGCCTTGCCCTCGCGCGCCTCGGCGGGGCTGATGATGTGCTCCATCATGCAGATGGAGATGATGCTGTCGAACTTCACCGGCGGCTTGTAGTCGAGGTAGCTGACCACCTGCGCGGTCACGCCCGGGATGTTGCGGCGGCGGATCTCGGCGCACTGGGCCTCGGAGAGCGTGATGCCGTGGGCCTCGGCCTTGTTGACGAGCGCCTGGTACTCGACGTTCGCGCCCCAGCCGCAGCCGATGTCGAGGACCTTGTGGCCCGGCTTGACGTGGCCGTAGTCGGAGAGGATGCGCAGCTTGTTGAGCTGGGCCTGCTCGAGCGACATGTTCAGGTCGACGACCTCGCCGCGCGCGCCGCCGGGCGTGTTCGGGTCGTCGAAGATGCCGCAGGTGTAGTTCATCCGCTCGTCGAGCCAGAGACGGAAGAACTCGTTCGAGACGTCGTAGCTGACTGCGATGTCTGCCTTGCTCGAGCCCATCGACCACTCCTTCACGGTCCTTAAATTGGACCGAGTTGAACCTGCCAAATCGGACTTTAAGACTGCTTCTCGCTCGGGAGGACCTTGCG
>JAFEBC010000852.1 GCA_018266095.1 Deltaproteobacteria bacterium | reverse complement strand
CACCGAGAGAGTAGCGCCAACCGAGGCGCGGCGCGCGTCAAAGGCAACTGCTTCACAGGAAGGAAAGAAGGAAGGATTGGGTCCGTTCCCCCAACCTGATGCCCTCGCCTCCATAATTGTTTGCACACAAAACACATGCGATCTTTGAGGATCGAGATTGAGACGCCTGGGCGCGCGCCCTTCCTTCTTTCCTTCCTGTGAAGCTCTTGCTCTTCCGTACCAGTTGACTCGCGCCCCGAGAGTGTTAGGTTCCCGCGCCTTTGTCGTTCCGGGGGCTCTCTGGAGGTCGTGCCGTGGCTGAGAAGGACAAGTCGTCGATTCCCGCGAAGTACCTCGATCGTCGCGTGGTGGAGCGCTACCTCAAGAAGGGCATGGTCGACGAGAAGGAGTACCAGAAGCTCTTGAAAGGACTGCCGGATTTGACCGAGCAGGCCGTCAAGCTCG
Organism: Deltaproteobacteria bacterium; assembly: GCA_018266095.1. GTDB lineage: Bacteria > Myxococcota > Myxococcia > Myxococcales > 40CM-4-68-19 > CAIWCD01. Next base: position 2,838 of record JAFEBC010000852.1, on the reverse strand, counting down.
AGACCGAGTTCGGCGACGAGAGCGATCTCGGGCCGACCGCGTAGCTCCCGCCTCGCGGACATCGTCGCCGGCGCGGGAAACAAAACGCGCGCGGCGTGCGTCTTCTGGCCATGCACGCTTCGAGGTCAGTCGCCATGTTCGTTCGCAAGTCCGTCTTTGTCTCCCTCGCGGTGGCCGTGCTCTTCGGCGCCGCTGCCGCGTCTGCGCAGGGCAAGCCGCCCTCGTCCGCACGGCGCACGCCCATCGTGCTCGCGGTCGAGCGCACCAAGAGCGCGGTCGTGAACATCTCGGCGCAGGAGATCGTGCGGGCGCAGCAGGCGCGCGGGCCGCTCGACCTGTTCTTCGGCGGGTATCGGGCGCCGCGCAACGAGGTGCGCACGTCGCTGGGCTCGGGCTTCGTCTTCGATGCCGCGGGCTACGTGTTGACGAACTACCACGTGGTGGCCAACGGCACGCGCATCCAGGTCTCGTTCGACGACGGCTCGGACTTCGTGGCCAAGGTCGTGGGGACCGATCCGGGCGGCGACCTGGCGGTGCTGAAGATCGAGGCCAGGCGCACGTTCCCGGCGGCGCCGCTGGGCTCCACGCAGGACCTGATGCTGGGCGAGCCGGCGGTCGCCATCGGCAATCCGCTGGGCCTGAACCACTCGGTGACGGTGGGCGCCATCTCCGCCCTGCACCGCACCGTGCGCGCCGAGGGGCGCAGCTACTACGACTTCATCCAGACCGACGCGTCCATCAACCCCGGCAACTCCGGCGGGCCGCTCCTGAACGCAGACGGCGACGTCATCGGCATCAACTCGGCCGTGTTCGCGGGCGCGCAGGGCATCGGCTTCGCCATCCCCATCGACCGCGCGCTGCGGGTCGCGCGGGAGCTGGTGAGGAGCGGCGAGATCGCGGACGGCTATTGGGGCTTCGACGCGGAGTCCCTGGGCCTTGATCCCGCGGAGGCGGCGCAGCTCCCGCCCGAGCGGCAGCCCAAGGTGCGCGAGGGCTTCCCCAAGGTGGGCGCGCGCGTGGTGCTCGTCGAGGGCGACTCGCCGGCCAACGCGAGCGGCCTGCGCATCGACGACGCCATCGTGCGCGTGGACTCCTCGCCGGTGCGCGACGCGGACGAGCTGCGCTTCCTCTTGCACGACGTGCCGCCGGGCACGGCCATCAAGCTCGGCGTGGTGCGCTCGGGCAGCGAGACGGAGCTGACGGTGACCTCGCGCAAGCTCACGCCCGAGCAGGCGCAGATCAAGTTCGAGACCAAGGTGGGCCTGGCGCTGGTGGAGCTGTCGCCCAAGGAGGCGCGCGAGCTGGGCTACGACACGCCGCACCCGGTGATCGGCGTGAAGTTCGTGCAGAAGAACACGCCGGCGGCGCAGGCGGGCTTGCGGCGCGGGGATCTCGTGCGCTCGGTGAACAGCGCCGAGGTCGAGTCGCTGGCCGACCTGCGCACGGCCGTGGCCCAGGCGCGCCGCAGCGGCAAGGCCGTGGTGCTCATGCAGCGCGGGTCGCAGCTCGTCGAGTTCACGTTCGACGCGGGGTAGCTGCGCGCGCGTCGCTGCCGCCTGCGGTACAGTGCGCGGCCGCATAGCAAGGAGGCCGCCGTGGCCGACAACAAGCAGGCACCGCAGCTCGACTTCAATGCCTTCGTGCTCTCCTTGGGGACGAGCGCGCTGGTGCACCTGGGCGAGATCCCGGACCCGGGGAGCGATCAGAAGGGCAAGGTCGATCTGCCGCTCGCGCAGCAGTCGATCGACCTGCTCGCGCTCTTGCAGGACAAGACGCGCGGGAACCTCACCAAGGACGAGCAGGGGTTCCTGGAGAAGATGCTGTACGAGCTGCGCGTGCGGTACGTGGAGACGGCGCGGAAGAAGTAGGCGTGCTGTGCTGCTAGCGGAAGATGCTCTGCAAGCGCGTCCACGCGTCGCGGGCGTCGGAGGACAGGCGCGGAAGATGTGACGGGACCTCCTCGAACCACTTGGCTCCATCGATTGCGGGGCGCCGTTGAACGAGGGCGACAATGTCGTACAGGTCTTGCGCGCCGCCAGCTTCGAGTTTGAGCAGCACGAGGGCCTTCTCTGTCGCAACTCTGAAGCCGAGTCGATCGTTGACCAGAGCCGTCGCGAGCGCTTCGCGTGCAGCGAAGCCTGTCCCGACCACGACGTCGATCTGTGGTGCAGAAAGCCAGACGACCGAGCCGCGCAAGGGATCGTCGAAGTCTCCGATGCGGATCCGCACTGGGTGAGCGCCCCAGAATGCGTCGGCCAGCACTCCGGCATCGAGCACGAGAAGGTCGACGTCGTCCGTGTCCCTGGCGTAGCCGTGGGTCGCGAGCGCCGCAGCGCCGATCAGGCACCACTCAACGCCAGCAACACGAAGATGATCGGCAAGAACAGGGTCAACGAGCGACGGTTCCATGCGTCTCGTCATCCAGGAACGAACATCGCCGACGGCCGACTTGCTTCATCCGGCGGTGGAGCGCCCGAGCATCTTCGAGTGTGGCCTCGGGTGGCATCCCAGCGTGGATCAGCCTGATCGCCCGCTCGGAACGCAACATCCTCACGAACGTCTCAAGGCTCATGTCAGCGTCTGACGGGACCCTCATGCGGAGAGTGTAACGCCGCAGCGTTTGCCTCCGCCAGAGGCCCGTCGCGAGAGTCAGCGCAAGACCCTTGCCAAGCCCGTTTCCCTGCTTAGCTTTGTCCGCATGAAACTGGACAAACTGACAGTCAAAGCCCAGGAAGCGCTGCAGGAAGCGCAGGCCATCGCGCGCAAGCGCAATCACCAGGAGATCGTGCCCGAGCACGTCCTGGCGGCCCTCTTGTCGCAGCAGGACGGCGTGACGGT
>JAFEBC010000851.1 GCA_018266095.1 Deltaproteobacteria bacterium | reverse complement strand
GTGATGGCGGTGTAGCCCTCGAACTGCGCGTGCCGGCGCGAGTAGATGAGGTACGGCGTCACCTTGTGCAGGAACGACGCGCCCACCGGGATGCCGAAGCTCGCGGTGGCGTAGCCGCCCTTGGCCTCGAACTTCGACGCGGTGGTCTGCACGCCCAGCCCCGTGTCCTTGTCCCACGCGCCTGGATCGTGGTTCACGCGCACGAGCTCACCCGCGAGCGAGAGCCAGCCGAACACGAGGCGCGCGTCGAGGCCCCACTGCTTCTGGCGGATGTTGGCCTGGAGCTGATCGTTGCGCGGCCCGGTCAGGCCCGACGCGCCCAGCTTGAGCTCCATGAACGACCAGTTGAGCTCGACGCCGAAGCGCCCGCTGAAGACCGGGATGCCGGTGAGGCTGGTCTCGGGCGGGTCCAGCGAATCGACGAGGTTGCCGCTGTTGGTGACCGCGGTGTTGAAGGTGATCGCGCCGGAGATGAAGGGGAGCTGCTTGCGGTAGAAGACCTTCACGCCCGTCGACTGGCCGGTGGTGTAGCGCGCGACCAGGCTGGGCGTGATGTTGGTGCGCAGGTTCGCTTCGTTCTCGTTGTACTCGATGCCGAAGACGCTATCGATGCGGCCCGCGAAGATGGCGAGCTCCGCCGTGGTGAACGGCGAGACGCGCACGAAGGCCTGCTCGATGAGCGCGCTCGTGGCCGAGGTGGGGTTGAAGCGCGGGAGCAACTGCGCGCGCACGAAGAGGAGCACGGGCGCAGACGCGGGCTGGTACTTCACGTCCACGTCCACCGTGTTCACGAGGAACGAGCCGTTGCCGCCGATGTTCACCGAGCGCGGCATGAAGCCGTTGGTGAAGCGGCCGCCCGCGTCCACGCTGGCCACCTCGCCGCGCGAGTTGACCGCGGGCTGGAAGGCGTCCACGCCGTAGTCGGCCGGGAAGCGCTGATCGTTGACCGGGAAGCTCGAGCCGTTGCCGTTCGCGCGGGCCCAGCCGACGTCCAGGTAGCCGCCCACCTTGAGCGGGTTCGTGGCGTTGACGGGCGCGGGCGGCGTGTACGCGTCGTTCTCGGCCTCCTCTTGGGCCTCGAGCGCCTCGGCGGGAGCGGGGACAGGGGCGGCCACGGCCGGAGGCGCCTTCGCGGGGGGCGCGGCCGGAGGAGGCTTCGCGGGGGGCGCGGCCGGCGCGGGCTCACGTGCGGGCGGCGCTGCCGTCGCGGCCTTCGCCGGCTCGGGCTTGACCGGCTCGGGCTTGACCGGCTCGGGCCTGATTTCCTTCGTGGGAGGCGTGAGCGGAGGCAGCAGCAGATCGCCGCCCGCCTTCGCGTCCTTGGACGCCTTCGCGTCGGCAGGCTTGGTGTCCCCGGCCTTGGCGTCCTTCTTGTCCGGCTTGTCCGCGGTCACGGGCGGCGGGGGCGGCGGCGTCAGGTCGGCCGTCGGCGGCACGAGGCCCAGATCCGACGTGCCCGCGTCGGCCTTCTCCTTCTTCGACTTCTTGGAGGGCGCGGCCTGCGCGGCGAGCAGCACGGCCAAGAGGAGGTGCGCGATCACAGGGCACCTCCGCCGAAGAGGACGATCGCCGTCGCGGAGAAGCGGTGCGTGTCGTAGAAGGCCTGCACCGGCAAGAGGTTCTCGACGTTGGCCTGCGTGTCGAGCCAGGTGCAGCCGGCCGGGAAGTCGCCCGCGGTGAAGCAGCTCCCGTCGATGGCCACGCGCAGGATGAACTGGTCGCGCTCCGGCAGCGCCTCGGCGACAGGGCCGGGCTCGGGCACGAACTGTGAGCCCATCTCGCTCGCGATCTTCGCGCGCAGCGCCGGCAAGGAGAGCGGCACGAACACGCCGGGCAGGGGATCGGTCGGGCGCGTCTGCAGCATGGCGTAGAACTCGTGCGACAGCGCGCCGAACTGCGGGATGTTGTTCGGCGCCGAGATGGCCTTGGGCGCCCCGCGCGCGCCCGTGCCCGTGACCGGCGGCAGATCGAGCGGGATGGGCAGGCCGTCGGGCCCGCGCAAGGCGAAGCGGTACTGCGCGACCTCGGTCACGACCTTGCTGTCCGCCGTGGTGAACCGGTCGCGCCCGAACGAGAGGAAGAACACGGGATTCCCGTCGACCCAGCCCTCCTGCACCGTGCGCTGCTTGAGCGGCTCGTAGGTGAACGGCCGCACCGGCAGCTTGCCGTCCTCGTGCGCGACGGCCACGTTCGCGGGGCACAGGCTCCAGTACACGTTGGGCCCCTGCACGAGCGGGAAGTGGCTGTCCAGGACCTGCGCCACGCTGGTGAACGTGCCGTTGAACCCGCTCGGCACGACCACGTACCAGGTGATCCAATACGGGCTGTAGAAGCGGCTCGTCCCGGGCACGCCGAACACGGGCTTGGCCCCCGCGAGGGGCTGCGGGCCGGTGACGGGATCGATCGAGGTCACCGGCACGTAGACCGGCTGCGCCCAGATGCGCGGGAACTCGTCCCACACCTCGGTGGTCACGAACGCGCTCACGTCGGCCTGCAAGTAGGCCGGGAACACGGTCAGGCCGCCGATCGCCGGGTCCTGCTTGACGCCGGTGGCCAGAGAGAACGGCGCCGATAGGAAGCGCAGCGGATCGCCCGGCGCCACGAACACGTCGGGCGATTCGTCGTGGTGCGCGCCGATGAGGTCGGACATGGTCCACAGGCGTCCCTCGAGCGGGTCGACCGTGGAGCTGCACGCCGCCGCACAGAGCGCGAGCGCGAGGAGAGGTGCTCTCGAGTTCATCCCTTATGCCCCTGGGGCGCGCTTGCCTTCGCCCGTGGTCCCGCTCGACTTG
>JAFEBC010000850.1 GCA_018266095.1 Deltaproteobacteria bacterium | reverse complement strand
TGCAGAAGATCGCCAAGCGGCTCACGTACGCCAAGCTCGGCCTCTCGTCGCACAAGTGCACCGGCCTGCACGGCGTGTCGGGCACGCGGGCGACGCTCGACCGCCTGGTGCCGATGATCGCGGCGCAGATGGACACGTGGGAGTCGGCGGACCCGCGGCGCGCGGACGCGAAGAACGAGACCATCGGGCCGCTGATGGTGCACAAGGCCTCGACGGTGCTCGACCTCGCGGCGGCGGCGAAGGCCGCGGGGCTCAACGTGGTGCGCGCGGGCGGCCGTGCGCCGGGCGAGTGGGGCGCGAACGCAGAGGCCGTGCGGCCGGTGCTCATCGACGGCGTGACGCCCGAGACCAAGCTCACGCACGACTGGGACGGGAAGGGCGTGCAGACGTACGCGGTCGCCACCACCGAGTTCTTCATGCCCGTGCTGGTGGCCATGGCGCGCACCTTCGACGAGTTCATCCACTTCTCTCTCTTCACCAACCCGCACGACCTGGCGACGTCGATCTGGACGCGCGACGATCGCAAGCTCACGCGGGCGCGGCGCACGCTGGGCGGCATGCTCAAGGAGAACGACGGCACCGACAGCGCGCTGGAGTGGGAGGAGTTCGGCGCCAGCACGCTGGGCGAGAGCGGCAACATGGGCGTGGGCGAGGTGCGCGCGACCATCAGCATCTACGCGCGACGGCAGAAGGGGCGGCACTTCGTGTTCTAGAGTCGCAGGCGTCGGCGGCTGATTCGGCACAAGGGAGCGAACGTGTACTTCTCGCTGGATGGCGAGCGCGTCGAGGGCAGAGCGGGCGACACGCTGGCGGCAGCGCTGGTGCGCTTGGGCGTCAGCACGATCACGCGGTCGATCAAGTACCACCGGCCGCGCGGCGCGTTCTGCCTCGCCGGGACGTGCGGGCAGTGCCTCGTGCGCGTCGACGGTGTGCCGAGCGTGATGGCGTGCCAGACGGCGCTGCATGAAGGGCTGACGTGCGAGCGGCAGAACGGGCCCTTGGGCGTGGACACGGACGTGTTCCGCGCGGCGGACTTCGTGTTCGGCAAGGGGCTCGATCACCATCACCTGATGGTGCAGTCCAAGCTGTTGGGCCGCGTGGCGCTCGAGGTGGCGCGGCGGCTGGCGGGCTTGGGTGAGCTGCCGGACAAGACGCGCGGCGCGGTGCCGGCGGAGGAGCGCACGGCGGCGCTGGCGATCGTGGGCGCGGGGCCTGCGGGGCTGGCGGCGGCGCAGGCGGCGATCGATGCGGGCGTGAAGGATGTGCTGCTGATCGAGCGGGATCCGCACGCGGGCGGCGCCATTGGGCAGGGCCTGGTGAAGGACGATCGCGAGCTTGGGTCGCGCACGGTGGCGGCGCTCGGTGAGCGGCTGATCACGAACGCGGAGCTGGTCGGGATGTACCGCGACGACGATCCGAAGCTGCCCGCGCGCCTGCTCGTGCGGCGGCACGATCGGCTGCTGTTCATCTCGGCGCAGCGCGTGCTGCTGGCGCACGGGGGCGCGTCGCAGCCGCTGCCCGTGCCGGGGAATGATCGTCCGGGCGTGTACGCGGCGCGCGGCCTCTTGGGCCTCGCGAAGCGCTGTGACGTGCGCGTGCAGCGGGGCGGCGAGGTGGCGAAGGTGGTCGTGATCGGCACGGGCGACGAGCTCGCGCAGGGTGCGAAGGCGCTGGAAGGCGCGGGGTATCCCCTCGTGCGCGCGATCGACGCGGCGCAGGTGATCGAGCTCCACGGCGATCCCGTGGACGAGGTGATCGTGAAGTCCGCGTCGGGCGCGCAGGAGAGGTTGAGGTGCGGCGCGGTGGCCATCGCGCTGCCCCTGGCGCCGCTGCACGAGCCCGCGTCGAATCTGGGTGCGCACACGAAGTTCCTTCCGGCGAGCGATGCGTTCGCGCTGCAGGCCGATGCGGACGGGCGCACGACGGTGCCGTGGATCTTCGCGGCGGGAACCCTCGTGGGAGCAGGCGGGGTCGAGGCGGCTGAGTCGGGCGCGAAGGCTGGCGCCGCGGCTGCGCGCGAGTGCACGGAGCGCGCGTCATGAGCGAGAAGCTCATCGTCTGCGCCTGCGAGGACGTGACCGCGCACGAGCTGGACAAGGCGATCGCGCAGGGCTTCACCGACATCGAGAGCATCAAGCGGTACACGGGCCTGGGCACCGGGCCGTGCCAGGGCAAGTCGTGCGTCAGCGGCGCCATCCGCTGCCTGCGCGCGCGCGAGGCGCTGCCCGTGGGCGAGCTCGATCACTTCCGCACGCGGCCGCCGCTGCAGCCGACGGCGCTGCGCCAGCTCGCGGGGTTGCCGCTGGAGATGCTGCCGCTGCCCATGGCGGAGACGGCGCAGCGCGGGCAGCGTGAGATCCCCGAGAGCGTCAGGCAGCGGCTCCTGCGCCCCGTGCGCAGCGCGGTGTCGCACGCGCCGCTCGATCGCAAGCGCAACCCGCTGCCCGAGAAGACGGACGTCGTCATCATCGGCGGCGGCATCATGGGACTCGCGCTGGCGTGGCACCTGGCCGGGAACGGCGTGAAGGTGCTCGTGCTCGAGCGCGGGTACCTCTGCGCGGGCGCGTCGGGGCGCAACGGCGGCGGCGTGCGGGCGCAGTGGACGACGCCCACGCTCATCGAGCTAGCGAAGGAGTCGATCGAGTTCATGTCGGGCTTCGCGCAGACGCTCGGCATCAACGTGTGGTTCCGCAAGGGCGGCTATCTCTTCCTGGCGCACGACGAGCCGACGCTCAAGCGCATGGAAGAGAGCGCGGCGCTGCAGAAGCGGCACGGCCTTCCCACGCGCATCATCGGGCCGGGCGAGGCGCGCGACATCGTGCCGGAGCTGGACAGCTCGCGCTTCATCGCGGCGTCGTGGAATCCGGACGACGGCGTGGTGTTCCCGTGGCCGTTCGTGTGGGGCTACGCGGATGGCGCGCAGAAGCGGGGCGCGCAGGTGGAGACGTTCACGCGCGTGACGGGGCTGGACGTGAGCGAGGGCCGCATCCGCGGCGTGCGCACGGATGTCGGCACGGTGAAGGCCGACCGCGTGGTCCTGGCCGCGGGCGCGTGGAGCCCGGAGATCGCGAAGTTCGCCAACGTGTCGCTGCCGAACGTGCCGTACCGGCACGAGATCGTGTCGAGCGAGCCGCTCAAGCCGTTCCTGGGGCCGCTCGTGTCGATGCTGGGCACTGGCCTCTATTTCTCGCAGTCGATGCGCGGCGAGATCGTGGGCGGCATGGGCGATCCCGACGAGCCGCCGGGGCTCAACCAGGAGTCGTCGGCGCGCTTCCTTGCGCGGTATGCGCGGGCGCTCACCGAGATCATGCCGCGCGTGGGCGAGGTGAAGCTCCTGCGCCAGTGGGCCGGCTGCTACGACGTGACGCCGGACCACTCGCCCATCCTGGGAGAGACGCCGGGCGTCGCGGGCCTCTTGCAGATGAGCGGCTTCGTCGGGCACGGGTTCATGATGGCGCCCGCGGTGGGCCGGCGCATGGCCGAGTGGATGGGCGGCGCCAAGGACGAGATGTTCGAGCGCTATTCGCTCTCGCGCTTCGCCGAGGGGCGGCTCGAGCCGGAGACGTTCATCATCGGGTAGCTGTGCGGGTCGCCGAAGACGCAGCGGGCTGTTAGTCTGCGCCGCATGGGAAAACAAGAGAGCGTGGGCGCCGTCATCAAGCGGCGGCGGGTGGCGCGTGGGCTGTCGCAGGGCGAGCTGGCGGAGGCGCTGGGCGTGTCGCGCTCGGCGGTGTCGCACTGGGAGACGGACCGCGAGGCGCCGACCGATGACGAGCGCGCGGGGCTCGAGCAGATCCTGGGCGGCGCCAAGGAGTCGCAGGAGTCGCTCGCGGCGTGGCTCGGCCAGGCGCGACGCGCGAAGGGCCTCTCGCTGGAGCAGCTCGCCGAGAAGACGGGGCTGACCACCGAGCGGCTGCACGCGCTGGAGGTCGGCCGGGTGACGAGCCCGCGCAAGGCGACGCTCTCGCGCCTCTCCAAGGCGCTGGGCAAGGCGCCCAAGAAGGCCGTGCACAAGATGAAGCACGACGCCAAGGTGCCGGGCGTGGGCGCGGTGGTGGAGTTCGACCCGCACGACGCGCACGACCGGCCCAAGGGCGCGGGGCTGTATGTGCTGCTCGACAACAACGGGCGGCCCATCCACGTCGGGCACGCCAAGAAGCTCAAGAAGCGCCTGGAGACGCTCGCCACCGAGCGATGGTTCACTCGCCCGATGGTGGACGCGGGGGCGTTCGTTCAGATTGCGTCCGCGAACGAGCGGGAGCGGCTCTCGTCGCTGATGCTCAAGCTGCTCAAGACCTCGATTGTCGTGCGTACGCGCGAACAGGAGTAGCGAAGTGGGAATCGATCGCAAGCTGGGCTTCATCGGCGTCGGCAACATGGGCGAGGCGCTGGTGAAGGGCCTCGTGT
>JAFEBC010000084.1 GCA_018266095.1 Deltaproteobacteria bacterium | reverse complement strand
GCCGTGGATGATCAACTCAGCCGCGTCCGTGGCGATCGTGCCGTCGAGCCCATCGCCCTCACAGCGCAGCGCATCCGCGATCGGCGTCAGCGAGAGCGCATCGAACGTCGGCGCGAGGCCGTCCTCACAATCGAGGCTCAAAGCGAGACGAGCGACCTGCTCATCACGACTCAGCGGCACCACCTGCCGCCCTCGCGCCACTCGATGAACGGCCAGCGCCCGCGCCAGCCCCGGCGCGCCCGGCCCGCGCAGCGCCAACGCCACCGCGAGCCCGCCGAGCTCCACCTGCAGCTCGATGGCCTCCTCGCGTGCGTCCGTGCGCAGAGCCGCAGCGCCCTCCATCGGCTAGACCGACTGGTGGAACACGCCGCAGCCCGGCTGGCCGCGTCCCGACGGCTGCGTGCCGCACGCCAGCGCGCGCCGCTCGAACAGCTCGCTCGACACGATCGCCGGGCGCTCGTACGCCTTCTTCTGCTGCGGCCCCGGCTCGGGGTTCTTCTTGTCCTGCTCCATGGCCTGCTCCTAACGGATGAGCACGAGCTGTTCCTGCCCGCTCACGGGGGCGTCGTGTGAGACTACCACTAGCTGCAGCGCGGACGTGCTGGTGCTGCTGCTCTTGAAGTGCCCGGCGCCCACCATCTGCGCGAACGTCACGCCGCCGCCCGTGACCTTCTGGCCGCGCGTGGGACCGAACGCCCAGTTGGGCGGATTGCCGCCGAAGAACGCGAACGGCGGCGGCGTCGAGCCCGCAAAGCCGTAGCCGATGTAGGCCGCGACCTTGCGCGAGCTGGCCGCGCAGCCCGTGTACTCGGCCTTTCCGTCACCGTCGAGATCGGGGAGCATCGTCGCGCAGAGGCCCACGTCGCCGTTCTCGGGCTCGGGGTTCAAGATCGCCACCGGCTGCGAGGTCCCGCTCAGCAGCGTGCTCCCGTCGTAGACGTACACGCGCAAGCTGTCGGTGTCGGCCACGAGCAGGTCGGTCTTGGAGTCGCCCACCACGTCGCTGCCGCCGGTGACGATGTAGCCGCGCCGCACGTCGTCGTTGCCGGTCGGCGCGGGCAGGAACACGCCTGCGCTGGTGGGCACGAGCGAGCCGGGGATGAGGCTCGCGCCCGCGTAGGCGCGCGGATCCTTGACCACGCTGTTCTCGCTGCCGTCGACCTCGACGAAGGAGACGAACAGGCCCGTGCGCCCGCTGGCGTCGAGCGCGTCGAGCGGCGCCACGTCCACCGAGCCGTTGCCCTGGCCGGTGGGGAGCGCGACGGAGAAGGTGGCCAGCGAGAACACGCTGGTCGAGCCGTTGAGCCACGCGCCGCCGCGCGCGAAGACGCCGAGCGTCTTGCTCGCCGACGGGTCGCCGATCGACTGGCTGAAGTTGGAGATGGCCAGATCGCTGCCCGTGCCCGCGCCGCCCGTGGCGTGGCCCACCGCGCGCACCGTGCCGCCGAGGAACTGCGCGTTCGCGGCGTCGCTCAGGTCGATGCGGTTGGGCGTGCCGTGGGTGGCCTTCTTGGTGGCGATGTCCTTGCCCAGCCACACGTGCACCGCGGCCGTCGAGAACGCGTCGGTCTCCGAGGCGACCACGTCGATGAGCCCGTCGCCGTCGAAGTCGCCGACGTCGAAGCCCTGGTTGAAGCCGAGCGCGCCAGTGGCGATGGTGCCGCGCAGCTTGAGGGGCGTGGTGTCGATGCCGGCCGCGGTGCCGAAGTAGATGTGGATGGCGCCGTCGCAGAAGCCCGAGCCCGTGTCACACGGCTCGTCATACGGGTACGCGATGATCACGTCGGTGAGCCCGTCGCCGTCGACATCGCCGGTGCGCAGCGTGGGGTTCACGGCCACGATGCCCGAGGGGATTCCGTTGACCGGTCCCACCGAGAACGCGCTGCGCGTGAGCGCGGTGCTGAGCGTGGGCGAGCCCGCCGACTGCGCCGTGAAGTCGCCGAGGTTGCCCGCGCGATCGACCGCGCGCACGCCGATCCACAGCGTGGTGAAGTCGGTGGGCAGCACCACATCGAGGCCCGTCGAGGGCGGCGTGGTGGAGGTGGCGATGGGCGCGGGATTGCCCGCGGCGCTGGTGCACCAGTTCGACTTCGAGAGCGGCGTGGTGGTCGAGTAGCAGATGCTCCACGCGCTCGGCGTGCCGCCCTGCGTGCCGTCGTCGCCGGGCACCACCGGGATCTCGAGGTGCACGCCGCCCGTGAGGTTCGGGCTCTGCGTGATCACCGGCGAGACCACCGCGGGCGGATTGATGTCCACGTTGATCGCGAGCGCCGCCGAGGTGGTGCTGTTGCCGCTGGGCGAGGTGACCTTGGCGGTGAGGCTGTGCGCCAAGGCCTGCGCCGCCGGGATCGACAGGCTCGCGCTGGGGAAGGTGATGGCCTGCGCGCTCGCCGCCGTGGACAAGGTCTGCGTGGCGAAGGGCGTGCCGCTCGCGCCGTCGAACAGATCGATGCGCGCGCCCGCGGGCGCAGTGACGGTGAGCCCGAAGTCGGCCACCAGCACGGTCACGTTCGAGCCCTTGCTGGCGATCGCGCCCGCGGGGAGGTTGGCCAGGTTCCCCGGCGGCGCCACGAAGAGCTGATTCGCGGAGGGCGAGGTGAACGCCACGGCAGGCGCGGTGAGATCGCACGTGAACTGCTGCGGCGCCGTGTGCTGCGTCTGCGCCGCGAAGGTGATCTGCGCGCAGACAAAGCCGCTCTGGCCGTCGGTGAACGTGAGCAGGTTGGTGAACGTCGCCGTGCCACCCGAGAGCGGCGCGGTGACCGCGGTGCCGTTCGGCCCGCCCGAGCAGTCGGCCGCGCCCGCGATCCACAGGCTTACGTCGGTGCCGTCCGTCGCGTTCGTGCTCGCGGTGGTCAGCGGCGGCGCGCAGTGGTTGTTCGAATCCTTGGTCGACAGTCCGAACGACACCGTGCCCGAGGTCGGCGTCGGCTGCGTGAAGGTGACCGTGGGCCCGCTGAAGTTCTGCGTGACGGCGAGCGGCGTGGAGGTGCCCGCGTTGCCCGCGAGGTCCGTGGCGGTGGCCGTGAGCACGTGCGCGCCGGTGCTGGTGAGGCGAATCGTCAGCGTCGTCTGCGTGCCCGCCGCGGCCTGCGAGCCCACCAGGCCATCGCGATCGCTGTGCACGCTGATGACCTGCCCGTCCTCGAGCGAGGTGCCCGTGGTCACGGTGATGCTCTGCGGGAACGAGTCCGCGGGCGTCGGCTGGCCGTTGAACGCGAGCGCGGGCGGCACGCTGTCGATGAGCAGCGTGAGCGCGGACGAATCCACCGCGTTGCCGTACGTGTCCGCGAAGTGCGCCTTGAGCACGCGAGACGTGCCGTTGGCCAGATTGCGCACCACATTCGACACCGCGCCGCCCGAGGGAACCACGCCCGCGCCCAGCGTCGCGCCATCGAGCACGAAGGTGATGGTGCTGCCCGAATCCGGCGCCGTCGTCTGCGCAGCCAGCGCGTACGCCAGCGGATCCACACCCGGGCACACGCCCGAGATGCAGTTCGCGTCGTCGCTCTCCAGGAGGCGCGTGGTGCCCGCCGCGGGCGCAGTCAGCGTGATCGACGGCGCCGGCGCGATCACGAACGGGTTGGCCTGCGTGCCCAGCGTGACCGCCGTGTCGCCCGGATACACCGCGCCCGGGATCGAGTTCGGATTGCCCGCGTCGTCGACCACGCGCGCGTAGAACACGTGCGTCTGCACGCCGCCCGTGCCCTTCACCGCCGACAGCGGCACCGGCACCGTCACCACGAGAGGCCCGTTCCCGCTCGCCACCGCGCTGCCGAGCGCGCCTCCGATGCTCTGCGAGAACACCTGCACCGTCTGGCCGCTCACGAAGCTGTTTCCCGCGATCGACACCTTGAACGAGAGCGTCGCCGAGGCGTCCTGCTCGGCCTGGTTCAGCGCGCCGTCGTTGTTGGTGTCATTGGTCAGCGTGATCGAGGTCAGCGCGGGCGGCGTCGCGCGCACCGTGACCGTCGAGGTGGTCGAGGGCGTCGTGCCCACCACGTCGGTGACCTCGGCGAGGAGCGTCTGCGGGCCATCCGCGAGCGTGAGATCGAAGGTGGCGCTGGTCCCCGAGATCGTCGGCGAAGCAGGCGAGGTGGCCACCGGGAACGTGCCCGCGGTGACGCACGAGCCCGCCGCGCCGCTGTTGACCGTCGAGCACACGCGCACCGCCGCGCCGTTCTGGCCCTGCACGTCGACCGCCGCGCCGATCTGCTCGCCCGTGGTGCTGTGGTCCTTGTCCTGCGTGTAGCCGAGCTTGTTGCCCGCCACCGCGAGCGAGAGCGTCACCGTGGGCGTCACGCAGCGCACGTTGAACGTCACCTGCGCCGTGCCCGAGTTGCCCGCGGGATCCGACGCGCGGATCGAGAGCGTGCTCGCGCCGTTCAAGAGCGCCACGTTGGTGTACCGCCAGCCGCCCGAGATCTGCGACGGCGTGTTCGTCACCGTGGTGCCGCCGCTCCCGTTCACGAGCGTCAGCTCCAGGCCGGACGCGTTCACCGCGTCGGCGATGGCGAGGTCCACCTTGCGCAAGAGCGGCGCCGTGGGCGTGCTGCAATCCAGCTCCGGCGCGCTCGGACCATAGAGGCCGCCATCGACGGGCGTCACGAACACAGGCGCCGGCGTCTTGCGATCCGCGGTGACCACGATCTGCGCCGAGAGTCCCGCCACGCCGCCGCTCGAGGTGCCGTTCGCGGTCAGCGTGCAGCTCGCCTCCGCGCCGCCGGTGATGAGCGGCGCCAGGAAGGTCACGAGGCCGTTCGCGGGGATGGTCTGCGCCGCCAGCGTGTGCGCGCCGTTGCCGCAGTCGTAGGTCAACGTCATCGAGCCGCCGCTCGCGCCGGAGCCGCTGGCCTGCACCTGGATGGACGCGTCGCCGTTCGCGTCGAAGTTCGACTCATTGAGGATCGCGCCGTTGATGGGGCTCGTGAACGAGAGCACCGGCCCGCCGCCGAGCTGCAGCGTGAAGTGCGTGCCCACCGCGTTCGACACGCCCAGCGTGCTCGAGTTGCAGGTCGCCGCGACCGCGTACACGCCCTCCGCGGGCAGCGTGATCTTCGAGGCCGTCAGCGTGTGCGTGCCCGCGCCCGACTGTGCCGGCGCCGCCGCGGTGATGGTCCCGCCCGAGGGCGTGGTCAGCGTGATCTGCGCGGCCTGGTCGCCGTTGGTGAGCACCGAGACCGACTTCTGGAAGCCCGACGCCGCCGTGTCCTCGTCTTGCGAAGCCGTCAGCGTCGCGTGATCGGCCGGAGAGGAGATCGTGCACGTCAGGCCGTTCGTGTTCACGCTCACGTTCACCGAGGCCGTCACTGGGGGCACCGCCGGCGTCACCGGATCGGTCACGCTGGCCACGAGCTGATCCGCGCCCTCCGAGAGGCTCACCGCCGGGAACACCGCGACCAGATGCCCGCCCTGCGACTGCGTGGTGGCCGTGATCGGCGAGCTCGTCGTGCCCTGGCTCGTGACCGTGAGCGCCACCACCGTGCCCACGGGGCGATTGTCGACCTGCACGCGCACCGGCACCTGCACGCCCGGCGTCGAGGGATCGCCATCATCCGTGCCCGTGAACACCGTGTTCGCGAGCGGCGAGGTGATCACCACCTGCGGTGTGCCCGTCAGCAGCGTCACCGTGGCGGTCGCGGGCGCGGACGTGTTCAGCACCTCGTCCTGCACGGTCAGCGAGAACACGTTGTCGCCCGGCTGCAGCGCGACGTTGTTCACGGTGAGCTGGTTGTTCGAGAGCAGGCCTGAGCCTGCCGCGGCGCCGTTCACCGTGAGCGCCCAGCTCTGCAATTCACCGGAGCACGAGGTGGTGGCCAGCACGTTCACCGTGCTGCTGCGCGTCTCGCCCGTGGTGGGCGCGGTCATGGTGATCGTCGGCGCCGTGGCGTCGATCGAGAGCGTGATCGGGCCCGCGCTCGCCGAGCCGGCCGTGCCGGTGGCCGTCGCCGAGCACGACACGTTCCTGCGATCGCAGCTCGAGATGGCGAGCAGCACCGGGATCGACGCGTCGCCGTTCGCGTCCGCCGTGCCCGTGGCCTGCGAGGCGCCGCACGTCACGGTGATCGACGCGCCCGGCAGGCCGTCCACGTGCATCGAGAACAGCGCCTGCGCGCCGCCCGTCTGCGGGACCAGCTTGCTCGTGCCCAGCGCGTCGCCATCCTGCGGCGACACGAACGAGAGCGCGGCGCCGGTCGCGTTGGTGGTCACGTCGAACCCGTTGGTGGCCGACACCGCCGCGTTCCCGCTCTGCCGGATCGCCGTCGCCGTCACGCTGTGGTGGCCCGCGGGCAGCGTCACGTCCTGCGAGAAGCTGCCGCTGCCGTCTGAGACGATGGGGAGGGTGGTGCGCCCCTGGCCCGCGATGTCGATGGTGAGCACGATGGTGCCGCCCGCGCTCAGGTTGGTGGTGGTGCCCGCGAGCTTCGCTTGGAAGCCCGCGGTGGCGGGCTGCGCGTCATCGGCGTCGGTCAGGTGCGCGCCGTTCGCGGGCGTGGTCAGCGTGATGGCCGGGCGCACCGAATCCGCGGTCCACGATTCGCGCCGCGAGGCCCCCTGCTTGCCCGGCGCGCCCGCGAACGCCTGCGCCGAGAGCGGCCCCTCCGGCAGCGTGAGGTCGAAGGTGGCGACGCCGCCCTGCACCGTGCCCTGGGCCGTGACCGACTGCGCGCCCACGCGCGTGACCGTGATCGACGCCGGCGAGCCGTCGGCGCAGTCCGTGCCCGCCTGGAGCCGCGCCTGGATGCCGCCGACGTTCGGGTTGCGATCCGCGATCGAGTTCGGGATCGCGCCGTCGAGGTTGAAGATCGTGCCCGACGGGTTGGCCAGCTCCACGCGGCAGCGATCGACCTCGAGCCGCACGCGCAGGAGCTGGAAGTCCGCGTTCGGCGCGGTCAGCGCGATGAGGTTGTCGCCTGGGATGAGCGTGACCGTGAACGTGGCCGTGCCATCGAAGGCCGGGAACGCCGACTGCGCGGGCTCATCCGGCAGCACCTGGACCGTCGCCTGATCCTGATCGGAGAGGCCCGCGCAGCGCACCTTCACCGGGATCTGCACGAGGCCCGTGTCGCCCGGATCCGTGGTGACCACCGAGAGATCGTCCGGCGACACGAACAGGCAGCCCTTGGTGAGCGTGTCCACCGAGAGCTTGCGGGTGATGAACGCGCCCTTCTTCGAATCCTGATCGACCACCGACACCGTGAGCGTGGTGGTGCCGCCCTCGGGGCTCTTGTCGAGCGTGACGCTGGGGAAGGTGTACGCGCCCGCCTTCACCGTGGTGTACGCGAGCGCGCCGCCGGCCTTGGCGATCATCAGGCTGCCGTCGGCCGCGTCGGTGTGTCCGCTCACCGGGACCTGCAGGCCGGGCGTCGCGGGATCGAGATCGTTGACCGGAGTCAACTTTGCGCCGTCCGCGGGCGTGTCGATCGACAGCCGCGGCGCGTTCGAGCACGCGAGCGCGAGCGGCAAGAGCAAGGCAGCGAGACCGCGAAGTTTGATCACGTGGGTCACGGCGGTGTGTTCCTTGGTGTCGGATCGTGCGGCAATGTCGTACCCGTCGGAGCGGGGTCCAAGAGGAGGAGCCGCTTCTGCACGAGCTCGGCCACGAACGCGCAGGCGTCTGCCTCGGCGGTGGCCTGGTCCACCTCGAACTCATCGACCAGTTGCTGCGCGATCTTCAGCAGCGTGCGCGTGCCGTCGGCGAGCTCGAAGATGCGGCTGCCCACGGGATTGAGGTCGTGCTCGGCCCCATCGCGCAAGAGCACGGGCGCGGACGGATCGTGCCCGGCAGGTGCCAGGATCACCACCTCGCCGTCCCAGTTGCGCCAGGCCAGGTCCGGGTGGCGGCGCGGCGTCGCCTCCAGCAGCGCGCGGTCCGGCTCGGCGATGGGCGCGACGTCTGACACGGCGGCTCCTGGCGAATTCAGCACGGCGACCTGCGGCACGGCAGTCTTCGGACACCGTGAGCCTTCCACAGGTGAACCGGACGTTCTCTCGGACGACTGACTGTCGTACGAGCACGACAAGGGTGCGGTCAACGCGCGTCCGCCCCGAATCTGAAGACGGAAAATTCCACACAAAAGTGCCCGGATGCGACAGATCCGCGCAGGCAGGCCCCTCGCGGGCTGGATCCTCTTGACGCAGCGTCCCATTCCCAATAGTTGAATGAGCCCTCATTCACCCCATGAACACCAAGCCAGCCGACAAACGCGCGCGCATCCTCGAGGCCGCCGTGAAGGTCTTCGCCCGGAGCGGGTTCTTCACCGCCACCGTGGCCGAGATCGCGCGCGAGGCGGGCGTGGCCGACGGCACGATCTATCTCTACTTCAAGGGCAAGGAAGACCTGCTCTTGCGGCTCGTGCACGAGAAGATGGCCGAGCTCTTGGCGCAGGTGAAGGACGCGGTCGAGGCCGAGAAGGACGCGCCCGCCAAGCTGACGAAGTTCATCACGCTGCACCTCTCGCTCGTGGAGAAGAATCCGGAATTGGCGCAGGTGCTCATCGTCGAGCTGCGCCGCTCCGCGCAGGTCATCCGCGGGCCCGAGCGCGAGGCGCTGGTGGCCTATCTCGAATTGCTGGCGCAGGTCGTGCGCGACGGACAGGCTTCGGGCGAGCTCGATCGCGACGTCTCTCCGGCCACGGTCAAGCGCGCGGTGTTCGGTGCGCTCGATGAATTGGCGCTGGGTTGGCTCTTGTCGAACCGCAAGACCACGCTGAAGAAGACGGCGGGGGAAGTGGCGCAGTTCTTCGTGCGCGGCCTGTTGCCGCTCTCGGGGTCGCGCAAGCAGTCGAATGGCAGCAACCATCTGTAGAGGAGATGCACCGTGAAGATCCTGGTCACCATCAAGCGTGTCGAAGACTACGAATCGAAGATCAAGGTGAAGCCGGACAACACCTGGATCGTCACCGACGGCGTGAACTACCGCGCCAACCCGTTCGACGAGATCGCGGTCGAGGAGGCCCTGCGCCTGCGCGACGCGAACATGCCGTCCGAGGTCATCGCGGTGTCGGCGGGACCGGCGGCCGCGGCCACCGAGATCCGCTCGGCGCTGGCCATGGGCGCGGACAAGGGCATCCTCATCAAGCACGACGGCTGGCTGGATTCGGACGCGGTCGCGCGTTTGCTTCAGACGCTCATCGAGCGCGAGAAGCCGGACCTCGTGCTGATGGGCAAGCAGGCCGTGGACGTGGACGACAACGTCACCGGGCAGCTCCTCGCCGACTACCTGGGCTACGGCCAGGCCACCTTCGCCTCCAAGAAGGAGTCGCTCGAGAGCGCCGAGGAGAAGGCCAAGAAGCCGGGCATCAAGCTCGCGGCCGACAAGAAGAGCGCGCAGGTGGCGCGTGAAGTCGACGGCGGCCTCGAGGTGCTGGAGGTGCAGCTCCCCGCGATCGTGACGGTGGATCTGCGCCTGAACGTGCCGCGCTACGCGAGCCTGCCGAACATCATGAAGGCGAAGAAGAAGCCGGTGGAGGAGCTGACCCCGGCGGCGCTGGGCGTGGACGTGACGCCGAAGGTGAAGGTGCTCAAGGTCGAGCCGCCCCCGGCGCGCGCGGCGGGCATCAAGGTGCCGGACGTGGCGACTCTCGTGAACAAGCTGCACAGCGAAGCGAAGGTGATCTGATCATGGCTACCGTTCTCGTCATCGCCGAGCAGGCGAAGGGTGTTCTCAAGAAGGCGTCGTTCAACGCGTTGGGCGCGGGCCAGGATCTGGCCAAGCGGCTCGGCGGCGCGCAGGTGCACGCGCTCGTGATCGGCCAGGGTGTGGGCGATGCGGCCAAGCAGCTCGCGGAGAGCGCCAACGCCGTGCACGTGGCCGATGGGGCTGCGTTCGCCAACCCGCTCGCCGAGACGCACGCGGCGGCGGCCATCGCGGCGGCCAAGGCCATCAGCGCGACGCACATCGTGATCGTGGCCTCGACGTACGGCAAGGACATGGCGCCGCGCGTGGCGGCTCGTTTGGGCGCCGGCATCGCGTCCGACGTCCTGTCGTTCACGGGCGAGGGCAACGTCCACTTCAAGCGCGCCATGTGGGCGGGCAACGCGGTCGCGACCGTGGAGGTGACGACGGCGATCAAGGTGGTCACCATCCGCGGCACCGAGTTCCCCGCGGGCGCGAAGGGCCTGAACGGCTCCGTCGCTGCGCTCGCCGCGGACGGCGGCGCGCCGAAGACCAAGTTCCTCGAGTTCAACGAGGTCAAGAGCGCGCGCCCCGAGCTGACCGAAGCGCGCGTGGTGGTCTCGGGCGGCCGCGGCACCAAGGGCGACTTCAAGCCCATCGAGCAGCTCGCCGACGTCCTCGGCGCAGCGGTCGGTGCCTCGCGCGCGGTGTGCGACGCGGGCTGGCAGCCGAACGACCTGCAGGTCGGCCAGACCGGCAAGGTCGTCGCGCCGCAGCTCTACATCGCGGCCGGCAGCTCGGGCGCCATCCAGCACCTCGCGGGCATGAAGGGCAGCAAGACCATCGTGGCCGTGAACAAGGACCCGGAGGCGCCGATCTTCCAGGTGGCCGACTACGGGCTCGTGGATGACCTGTTCAAGGCGCTGCCGCAGCTCAGCGAGGCGGCGGCGAAGTTGAAGTAACATTCGTCGCAGGATTTCATCGCAGGGCGCGCTCTCGGGATCGGGGCGCGCCCTGTGCCTTTGTCGAGCGCGCTGTTACACTCCACGTATGACCGCTGCTCAGAAGGAACGCCTGCGCCAGCAAGCCCTGCGGCTCCCGAAGCTGGAGCGGAGCAAGATGGCGCGCACGCTGGTGGCGAGCGTCGTCGACGATGCCGGGCCGCTGCACCCTGGGTGGGCGGCGGAGCTGGCACGTCGATCGGATGACGCAGATGCCGGTCGAAGCATGCTCGAGGGCGAGGGTGTGTTGAAGCGCCTGCGCAAGAAGTACGCGTCGCGGTGATGTTGCCCTTTCGCCTTCATCGAGAAGCTGCCGCTGAGTTGGATGATGTGGCGGCAGCATACGCACGTGAAGACCCAGAACTCGCCGATCGCTGGCTGACGGCGTTCGAGATGACCCTCGACACCGTGCGCTTGTTCCCGGCGGTCGGCCCTTTCCTTCGGGTTGCGGTGCGGCCTCTGCCGCGTCGAATCGTCGTGGACGAATTTCCCTTCTCGATCATCTACCAATCGCAGAGAGGCCGCATCGACGTGCTGGCCGTTGCGCACCATCGGCGGCACCCCCTGTATTGGGCGTCGCGCAGGATGACCTGACCAATGCTGCCCACTGTCCCCGGCCTCGAACGCCTCGGCGTGAAGCGCGTCCCCGTCCCCGTGCCCTTCATCGAGGCGGGCGGGCCGGCGAACGTGTACGTCATCGAGGAGGACGGCGGTGGCCTCGCGCTGTTCGACGCGGGCATCGGCACCGCGGACGGCGAGGCGGCGCTGCTCGCGGGCTTTCGCGAGCTGGGCCGGGACCTCAAGGAAGTGCGTCGCATCTTCGTCTCGCACGGGCACATCGATCACTACGGCTACGCGCGGGCCACGCAGGAGTTGTCGGGCGCGCCCGTGTTCGCGCACCCGCGGGACCACGACAAGATCACCTGGCGCAACCTGCGCGACGAGCCGGTCGAGCGCTACGTGCAGTACCTCGTGCGTCTGGGCGCGCCCGCCGAGCTGCAGAGCCGCATCCGCGAGATGGTGGCGCGCACGGATCGCTACGCGCGGCCCGTGGAGAATGTGGAGCCGCTGACGCCGGGGACGACGCTGAAGTTCGCGCGGTTCCAGGCCGAGGTGGTGCACATGCCCGGCCACACGCCGGGCCTCGTGTGCCTGTGGGACCAAGAGCACAAGGTGCTCTTCAGCGACGACCACTTGCTCGAGGCGGTGAGTCCGAATCCGCTGATTGATCTCGAAGGCGGCCTCGAGGCCGGACTCGATGGCGACCCCGGCAGCGAGCGTCCGCGGCACCGTGCGCTGGTCGAATATCTGCGCTCGTGCGCGAAGGTGCGCGAGCTGCCCATTGAGCTGGTCGCGCCCGGGCATGGCGCGCCGTTCTCGGGCCACGTGCCGCTCATCGACCGGCTCACGAGCTTCTACACGCGCCGCCAGGAGAAGGTGCTCGGGCTGCTCGCAGAGGGTGCGCTCACCGCGGCGAAGCTGGCGCCGCTGGTGTTCCCGCGGGCGCGGCCGCACCAGTTGTTCTTGATCCTGAGTGAGGTGCTGGGGAACCTCGAGGTGCTCGAGGATCAGGGCCGGATCGTGCGCCGCGTGCGTGAGGGTGTTTGGGTGTTCGAGAAGGTCTGAGGCGCGAAGTCAGGCCGCGGTGGGATCGCGGTAGACGTCGTCCAGATGCAGAACGACCCCGATCGAGGGCAGCTTCGCCTCGCCCGCACCCTCCGATTCAGAGAGGACCCACTCGGTGCCTGCGCGGCGGTAGACCTCGATGCGGCGCGCCTTCTGCGAGACGAGCACGTACTCTTGCAACGAAGGGATGCGGCGGTAGTGGATGAACTTGTCCCCACGATCGTAGGCCTCGCTCGTCTCGGAGACGACCTCGACGATGACGATTGGGTTCAACACGGCATTCGGATCGTCGGGGGACGCCTCAGCCTTGCCGCAGATCACCACAACATCCGCGTAGGTCGCGCGATCGGATTGGGTCACGCGGATGCGCAGGTCTGACGAGTAGACATTGCACGGCTTGCCCGAGAGAGCCGTACCGAGCTCCCTCGCGATCGCTCCCTGCAGGCGCGCATGCTCGATGGTGCCGCCGGCCATCGCAAACACCTCACCCGCGATGAACTCGTGGCGCTCCACGCTCTTCGCTTCGAGAGCGAGATAGTCCGCGTAGCTGAGCTGGAGCTTCTCCGCTGCAGTCATGGCCGCGAAGCATAACGCGCAGGGTGCCTCGGTGGCCACCCTGCGCGTCGCAATGCTCGTGCTGTCACCGCTCTCGCGGCGTCGGGCAATCCGCTACTGCTTCGCCCCCGTCGCGTCCCGCTTCTGCGGCGCCGGCAGCTTCAGCGCGTCGAGCTGCCCCATCACGCCCGGGTCGCCCGCGATCACGATCGTCATCGCGTCCGGCGCGAGCGAGCGCTTGGCCGCCGCGTTCACCTCCGCCACCGTCAGCGTCTTGAGCTGCGGCACGATCTTGCGCAGCGTGTCCATCGGCACCTCCGCCGTGAACAGGCCCGCGAACGCCAGCGCCGTCTGGTCCGCGCGCTCGAGCTGCTCCACGAGGCCGTAGGCCAGCATCGCCTTGCCCTTGTCGAGCTCGTCGTTGGAGAGCGGATCGTTCACCGCGTGCGCGATCTCCTTGAGCATCTCGCCCAGCGCCGCGCCCGTGACCTGCGTCTTCACGCTGCTCGCGGCCTGGAACGCGCCCGGCCCCTTGCCGAAGGCGAAGTTCGAGAACGCGCCGTAGCTGTAGCCGTTCTTCTCGCGCAGGTTCTGGTTCAAGCGGCTCGTGAACGAACCGCCGAGCACCACGTTCATCGCCCGCAGCGCCACCTGGTCCGGCGAGCTCGACGGCACCGAGGGCTGGCCCACCCAGAGCACCGACTGCGGCCGGCCCGGGAAGTCCACGAACACGAAGCGCGGACGCCCGTCGGCCGGAGCCTGCGATGCGCCCTGACCGGCCTTGTCGCCCGCGTCCTTGCCCGCGCCCGCGGGAGCCGCCGTGGCCGCGCCCTTGCCCTTGGCGATGCCCTCGAAGCGCGCGACCGCCTTGAGCACCTGCGCCTGCGTGGCGCTGCCCACCGCGATGATCACGGCCTCGCTGGGATCGACCTGCGCCCAGAAGGACTTGACGTCGGCGAGCTCGATCGCGCCCACCGTCTTCGGCGTGCCCTGCGGCGTGTGCCCCAGCGGCGCGTCACCATAGAGCGCCGCCATCGCCGCGTTGACCGCCGCCACGCGCGGCTCGGCCATCTCGTCCGTGAGCTGCGCCAGCCGCTGCGCCTTGGCCTTCTTCCACTCGCCCGGATCGAAGTTCGGCTTCATCGCCACATCGGCGAGCAGCGCGCCCATCTCGTTCAGCTTGCCCGGCTGCGCCGACACCAGCGCCTCGAGGCCGTCGGTCGTGGCCAGCGCGCGCAAGGTCGCGCCCATCGAATCCGCGAGCTGCGCGATCTGCGTCTGCGACTTCTTTGCCGAGCCCGCCTCCAGCATCGCCGCCGTGATCGACGAGAGCCCGCCCTTGCCCGCGGGATCGCGCGTCGAGCCGAGCTTGGTGACGAACACCAGCGACTCGATCGGCGCCCCGGCCCGCTCGATCACCAGCACGCGCAGGCCGTTCTTGAGCTTCACCTCGGCCGGCACCGGCGCCTCGAAGCCCGACAGCGGCGCGATGGTGGGCCGCGTGAGCAGCACGTCCTCGCCCGCGATCATCGCCTTGAGCATCGCCGCCTTCTCGGCCGCCGCCTTCGCCGCTGCAGCCGCGGCCTCCTCGCGCTCCTTGGCCTGCGCCTCGGCCTTCTTCTTGGCCTCCGCCGCGAACGCCTCGGCCTTCTGCTTCTCCTCGAGCTGCTCCTGCTCCAGCGGGTTCAGCTCCGGCTTCTTCTGCTCGGTCGTCGCGCACGCCATCGAGAATGCGAGCGCCGCCGCCATCCAACGCGCGTTCATTTCACACCTCCCGACTGCGGCTTCACCTCTGTGGGCTTGGCCTCCGGCTTCACCTCGGGCAGCACCTCGACCGACAGCTTGGGCGAGCCCAGGATCGACTTCGCCGTCGCCAGCACCGAGGCCGGCGTGGCCGACGTGTAGCGCGCCAGATCCTTCTCCAGCGAGTTCGGATCCCCGTACACGACCTCGTACTGCGCGAGCAGCTCAGCCCGCGACTGCAGCGGCTCCAGCCGGCGCGCGAAGTCGCTCTGCAGCCGCGACTTGGTCGAATCCAGCTCGGCCCTGGTGACGCCCTTCGCGAGCAGCTTCTTCACCTCGTCGTCGATGGCATGGCGCAGCTCTTGCGCGTGGTGCCCCGGCGCCGCCACCGCGTCGATCACGAACACGCTCCCGTACTCCTGGTTGAGCTGGAACGCGCGCACCTCGGTCGCGATCTGATCGTGGTGCACGAGCCGCTCGTACAGCCGCGACGCCTTCCCGCGCGCCAGGATCGACTGCAGGATGTCCGCCTCCGCGTCACCAGGCTTGAACGCCGCCGGGCTCGGCCACGCGTAGAGCGCCTTCTCGTTCTCCACCTTGTCGGTGAGCGTCAGCTTCTTGTCCTCCGGCATCTTGTACGGCGCCGGCGCTTCCTTCTTGGGCAACTCCTTCTTGGGGATGAACGCGAAGTACTTCTTGGCCATCGCGAACACGGCCTGCGGATCGACATCGCCGACCACCGCCAGCACCGCGTTGTTCGGCACGTACCAGGTGCGGAAGAACTTCAGCACGTCGGGCAGCGTGGCCGCCTCGAGATCCGCGTGCGAGCCGATGGTCGACCACGAGTACGGGTGCCCCTTCGGGTAGACCTGCTCCTCGAACGCGAGGTCGGCCATGCCGTACGGCCGGTTCTCGTAGCTCTGGCGGCGCTCGTTCTGCACGATGAGCCGCTGCGCCTTGAGCTTGTCGTCGGTCATGGCGCGATCGAGCGTGGCCATGCGGTCCGACTCCATCCAGAAGAAGGTCTCGAGCAGGTTGGACGGGCCGACCTCCCAGTAGTTCGTGCGATCGCAGTTGGTGCTCGCGTTGTTGTTGCCGCCCGCGGCCTCCATGATCGTGTCGAACTGCGGATACGGCACGTGCACCGCGCCCATGAACATCAGGTGCTCGAACAGGTGCGCAAAGCCCGTGCGCCCCGGCTCCTCGTCGCGCGAACCGACGCGGTACCAGAGGTCCATCGACACGCCCGGCACCGACTTGTCCTGCGCGGCGATGACCACGAGGCCGTTGTCGAGCGTGATCTTCTCGCCGTGGAGCGAGAGCGCAGGCGCCGGCGCGGCGGCGGCTGCGATGAGCAACAAGGATGCGAGCATGGGTGATCCTTTCAGCTGCTGATGAGTTTCCAAGGCCTCGCGGGCCGTTGGCGCGCGTACCTTCGGCGCATGTGGGGGAACTTTCAAGTGCCTTCGCGCTATGCTCGGCGCGTGAAGCCCAAGGTGAAGTACACGTGGCTGTGTCCCGAGGAGCTCTACGCCGAGCTCTCCAAGGCGTCGCTGCAGAGCGAGCTCGGCATCGGTGAGCTGCTCGAGCGGTTCGCGCGCGAGGGCCTCGACGCCTGGTGGGCCGCGAAGGAAGCGCAGCGCAAGGCCAACCACGAGGCGCACATCGCCAGCCTCATCGGGCTCGGGTTCAAGCCGAAGAAGGGCTACAAGCCAGGCTCGGCGGTGACCAAGAAGGCGCTCGCCGACGCCAGGCGCTCGCCGCCCAAGCCGCTCAACTTCGATCACATCCCTGACGGGCCCACCATCGATCCCGAGGACGACGAGTGACCACGCCGCGCACCGTCTTCATCCCCGTGCCGGACACGGACTTCGACGTCACCGAGGTGTCGGTGCCCTGGAAGCTGCTGGTCGAGGCGGGCCACAACGTGGTCTTCCTCACCGAGCACGGCGGCAAGCCCCCCGCGGCCGATCCGCTGCTGCTCTCGGGCGTGATCTTCGGGCAGCTCGGCGCCGATCCCGAGCCGAAGCGGTTCTACGCCGAGCTCTCGCAGACGCGGGCCTTCCAGGAGCCGATGCCGTGGAGCGCGCTCGATCCCGGGGGCGCCGACGCGCTCCTGCTGCCGGGCGGGCACGCGCCGGGCATGCGCCAATACCTCGGGAACACCCAGCTCCAGGACCGCGTGGCGAAGTTCTTCGAGAGCGGAAAGCCCGTCGCCGCCATCTGTCACGGCGTGCTCCTGGCCGCGCGCTCCAAAGGCCACGACGGCAAGAGCGTGCTGGCCCAGCGGCGCACCACCTGCCTCCCGAAGTACATGGAGCGCACCGCGTACTTCCTCACCGCGTGGAAGCTCGGCCGCTACTACCGCACGTATCCGCTCTACGTCGAAGACGAGGTGAAGCTCGCGCTCGCCCAGGAGTCACAGTTCGAGCGCGGCCCGCGCACGTTGTCCAAGCGGGGCACGCGCGCAGACGACGCGCCCGCGTTCACGGTCGAGGACGGGCAGTACGTGTCGGCACGCTGGCCAGGCGACGCGTACCTCTTCGGGAAGCAGCTGCTCGCGAGACTGTAGCCTCGACGAACATCTCGCCCCACTCGGCGATCGCCGCCTGCACCTTGGAGAAGCCGTGGCCGATCTCGGTCAGCGCGTACACCACGCGCACCGGCGGGCCGTCGGACACCTCTCGCGTGACCAGCCCGAGCTGCACCAGCTCCTTGAGGCGCAGCGCCAGCATCCGGTCGCCGATGGACTCCATGCGCTCGGACAGCTCGTTGAAGCGCAGCGGCGCCTCCTCCAAGCACGAGATCACGAGGCCATTCCACGGGCGCGAGAGCACGTCCATGGCCGCCTGGAACTTGGGGCACAGATTCTTGCTGGCGCGCTTGTGGAGGGCTGGTTCGGCCATGGCGGAATCCTTCAAGCTCCTACTCTCTCAAAGTCATAGATGCCGCTGCAACCCGAAGGTCGCATTTTTCCCCGTCAGCGGCCCGGTTTCGCCTCCAGGGGCGCGAAGACACTTCCGAAACAGAAGTGACTTCCGAATGGAGAATCCAACGCGCCGCGGCGGCATCTGGAGCTGCACGATGACCACCACACCCGACGCCTCCGTGCTCGCCGATCGCCTGTTTCGCCCGCTGCAACTGGGCCCGCTGACGCTGCCCAACCGGGTGGTGATGGCGCCCATGACGCGCACGCGGGCCGGCGAGGGACACGCGCCGACCGCCCTGAACGCGCAGTACTTCGAGCAGCGCGCGTCGGGCGGCCTCCTGCTCTCGGAGGCCACGCAGGTGGTGCAGGTGGGTGCAGGTGGGGTGCGCACGCCGGGCATCTACTCGCAGGCGCAGATCGAGGGCTGGAGGCTGGTCACCAAGGCCGTGCACGCGGCGGGCGGGCGCATCTTCCTGCAGCTCTGGCACGCGGGGCGCGCGTCGCATCCGTCGCTCAATGACGAGGGCCTGCAGCCGGTGGCGCCCAGCGCGATCGCCATCGACGATCGCAAGGTATTCACGCCGCAGGGCCTGGTTCCGTATCCGGTGCCGCGCGCGCTGGAGGAGCATGAGCTTCCGGGCATCGTGGCCGCCTTCGCGCAGGGCGCAAAGAACGCGATCGCCGCGGGCTTTGACGGCGTGGAGATCCACGGCGCCAACGGGTACCTCATCGATCAGTTCCTGCGCGACGGGTCCAACCTGCGCACCGATCGCTACGGCGGCTCCATCGAGAACCGCCTGCGCCTGCTCGTCGAGATCACCGACGCGGTGGTCGCGGCCGTGGGCAAGGAGCGCGTGGGCGTGCGGCTGTCGCCGTGGGTCGCGCACAACAACATGAAGGACTCGAACCCGCCCGCGCTGTTCACGGCGGCGGCGCAGGCGCTGCGCGGCAAGATCGTCTACCTGCACGTCATCGAGCCCGTCGCGGGTCCGGCCAAGGTGGCGGCGCCGATCCTGCCGCTGCTCAAGGAGGCGTTCGGCGGCGTCGTGATCGCCAACGGCGGCTACACGGGCGAGACGGCGCGCGCGGTGCTGCAGTCGGGCGCGGCGGACGCGGTGGCGTTCGGCGTGCCGTTCCTGGCCAATCCGGATCTGCCCGAGCGGCTCTTGCGGAACGCGCCGTTGAACGCGCCGAACCCGCAGCAGTTCTTCGCCGAGGGGCCGGTCGGGTACACGGACTATCCGCGGCTCTCGACTTTGTAGCGACGCGCCAACGATCGGGCCCGGGTGCTCGCCCGATCACTCAACGCAGAGGTGCCGAAGCTGCTGAAGTTCGTGTTGGGGACAGCGCGACTTCTTCTGCGCTTCTGCGTCTCCGCGGTGAATCATCGCGCGAGCAACCAAGGCACGTTCTCACCTCTGTAGATCATCGATTCACGCGCGCATGATTGCAGCGCGCGCTGCACCCGCATACATTCCGCCGCCCGCGCTCTCGCACGAGCGCTAGGAGGCAACCGATGCTCGACTTGCGCGGCTCGATGGTGGCGCTGGTGACGCCGATGCGGAACGGCGCCGTGGACGAGGGCGCGTTCCGCTCCTTCGTGCAGTGGCAACTGGAGCAGGGCACGGACGGCCTCGTCCCCTGCGGCACGACTGGTGAGGGCGCGACGCTCACGCTGGAAGAGACCGAGCGCGTGGTGCGCATCTGCGTCGAGGTCTCGCACGCGCACGCGAAGTCGCTTGGGCCCGACGTGAAGCACCGGCCGGTGATCGCGGGCTGCGGCTCGAACTCGACCGCGAAGACGCTGGAGACGATCGCGCGCGCGAAGGCCGCTGGCGCCGACGCCGCGCTGGTGGTGACGCCGTACTACAACAAGCCGTCGCAGGAGGGCCTCTACAAGCACTTCGAGAAGGTTGCGCTCGAGGGCGGGCTGCCGGTCGTTCTCTACAACGTGCCCTCGCGGACGTCCGTGGACATGACCGCCGACACCGTGGGCCGGCTCTCGAAGGTGCCCGGGATCGTGGCCATCAAGGAGGCCTCGGGCTCGATCGTGCGCGTGGCCGAGATCCGCGAGAAGGCCGAGGAGAAGTTCATCATCCTCGCGGGCGACGACATGTTCACGCTGCCGACGCTGGCGATGGGCGGGCAGGGCGTGATCTCGGTGGTGGGCAACATCGCGCCGGCCGATCTCGCGCTCTTGTGCGACGCGTTCGCGGACGGAAATCTGTCGGTGGCGCAGAACCAGCAAGTGCGCTTCGCCCCGCTCGTGCGCGCGATGTTCGCGGAGACGAATCCGATGCCGGTGAAGTACGCGCTGTCGCGCATGGGCAAGATGTCGGGCGAGCTGCGGCTGCCGCTCGTGCCGGTGAGCGAGGAGCTGGGCCACCGCATCGACGCCGCGCTGCGCGCGTACGGCATCCCGGGGATCCACTGATGTCGCGGCCCGTTCGAGTGGCGGTGACGGGCGCGGGCGGCCGCATGGGGAGCCGCATCCTGAACGCGCTGCGCGCCGAGGACGATCTCGAGGTGGTCGGCGCCACCGAGCGCAGCGGCAGCCAGCACGTGGGCCTCGACGCGGGCCTGCTCACGGGCGCGGG
>JAFEBC010000849.1 GCA_018266095.1 Deltaproteobacteria bacterium | reverse complement strand
GGCCGCGCGCTAGGCGTGCGGCGAGTGGGGGCGGGTGTCCAGATGCAAATGTCCGGGGGAAAACCGAAAAGCCGCAACGCGGAGGCGCGGAGACGCGGAGGGTTCGGTGAAGCTCCGAATCGAGCCAGGAGTCAATGGGGATCCCAGCGTTCGAGGGAACGAAGCCCCCCCCAGATCAGAGGCATTTCTCCGCGTCTCCGCGCCTCCGCGTTGAAGTTCTTGTTCTTTGTGCTGGGGTCGAGAGGCGACCTAGAAGCTCACGCCCGCCCGCAGCTTGAACACCGCGACCTTCGGCATCGACGTCCCGTCCGCGCGGTTGAACGCGTCGCCCGGGAACAACACGCCGTACTGCGCGCCGGCCTCGACGCCCAGGCGGCCGAACTTGTCGTTGTACGAGACGGCCGCGGCCAACTCGGTGCCGTAGCCATTCTTGGCCTCCGCGCCGAACGGATTGCGCGCGGCCGAGGCCACGAACGACTGGTACGCGTCCACGTACGGCTCGGGTGCGACGGCGTACAAGAGCGAGCCCGTCACGCGCAGCTTGTTCTCCAGCATCGCCGGGCGCCAGCGGATGGTCGGCTTCAGGTAGATCACGTTCGTCAGCGCGCCCTCCGTCGGCAAGAGGTCGATCCCGCTCGGCGGGCGGCCCACGAGGTTCGGGTCGGACAAGCGGCGCGCGGCGTTCTGCGTCTGGAACTGCAGCACCTCGTCGAAGAGCACGAGGCCGACCTTGTAGTCGCGGCTCGAGGTGAAGTTCGCTGCGTTGCCGTCGAAGGGATTCCCGTCGCCGCTGGCAAAGCCGCTCTCGACCTCGGCCTCGAGGCCGAGCGGCATGGCGAGCCGCGCGCGTCCGGCCGCGCCAGACTGCTGCACCTTGGTGGACGAGAGCGCGTTGAGGTTCGTGAGGTGCGACGTGGCGCCGTTGATGAACGCGCCCTCGCCCTCGAGCGAGAGCGTGGAGTTGATGCCCTCGAACACCATCGCGTGCCGCGCGTGCAGGTCGAACACCCAGATGTGCAGGTTGCCGCCGTCGTTGCCGAAGCTCTGCACGCGGCGCGCGGTGTAGAAGCCGATGCGCGTCTTATCGGACGGATCCCAGAGGGCCGCGGCGACGCCCTGCCAGGCGAGGTCCTGCCAGTGCAGGCCGTTCGAATCGCGCACGACGAGCGAGGCGAAGCGGTCGCGGTACACGGCGTCGAAGGCGAACGCGGTGACCACCTGGCGCGCGAAGTCGCTCTGCGGGCCCATCAGCGGCACGAGCGGCTTGGTGGCGAAGAGCACGCCATCGACGAGGTCGCCGAAGCGCGCGTCGCCGAAGTCCAGGTTCGTCTCGTCGTTGCCGCTGTTGGCCACAAGTCCCATGCCCCACTGGCTCGGGCGCTGGCCGAACTGGAGCTGGCCGAAGGGGAACTTCACCGTGCCGTAGATGGTGCGCAGGTCGAAGCTCGAGGCCTTGTACCCATCTTGAATCGACCGGCCCGTCCAGCCCAATCCCGAGAAGTCGCGCGCGAGGTCGCCGCCGAGTGTTCCGGAGAGGACATCGGCGCTGGCCTGCACTTCCCACACGTCGTCGGCGACGACCTTGGGCGTCAGGCGGATGCGGTGCTCGAACCAGCTCCCCTGGCCCAGCTTGGTGCCGGTGTCGTCGAGCGTTTGATCGGTGTTGTCGCTGAAGCGCAGGCGCCAGCTCCCCTCGACGCGCAGCTCCTGGGCGCTGGCGACCGACGTGGCGAAGGCAGAGGCGAGGCTGACGAAGAGGAGCGCGCGCTGGCGCGATGTGGCGAGCAAGAAGAGTCTCCTGAAGGGTCGCAAGCGCACTGTCTTGACGACGTCGGGCACCATCCCATATTCAGCGCCGACCGCAATGCGAAACCATCTCGGACTCGCCACGGCCATCGGTCGACTGACGCGCGGATCGATCGCGATCGGCAACTTCGACGGCGTTCACCTGGGCCATCAGGCGCTGTTCGCGGCGGCGCGGCGTGGCGCTGCGCAGCGTGGCGGGCCTGTGTGCGCGTTGACCTTCGAGCCGCACCCGGCGCGCGTGCTCCAGCCACAGATGGCGCCGCCGCTCGTGTGCACGCACGCGCGCAAGCTGGAGCTCTTGGCTGCGCAGGGCGTGACCGAGCTCGTGGAGCAGCCCTTCGACGCGGCCTTCGCGGCCACGGAGGCGCAGGCGTTCGTGGAGCTCCTCTGCGCGACGGGCGTGGCCGAGGTGGTCGTGGGCCAGGACTTCACCTACGGCAAGGGCCGCACCGGCCGCACCGAATCGCTGCGCGGAGCGCTCGAGGAGCGCGGCGTGCACCTCACGCTGATTCCGCCGGTCGAAGAGTCGGGCGTGGTGGTCTCGTCGACCAAGATCCGCCAGCTCGTCCTCGAGGGAAAAGTCGACCTCGCGCAGCCGCTCCTGGGGCGCGCCTTCGACGTCACCGGCGAGGTGGTCAAGGGCGCCGGACGCGGCCGCACGCTGGGTTGGCCCACCGCCAACGTGCGCACCTCGAATGAGCTCATGCCCGCGCTGGGCGTGTACGCGACGCAGTTCTCGATCGGCGAGACCTCCGCGGACGGCACGGTCACGTTCGGCCCGCCGCACCTCGGCGCCGCGAACCTCGGCCTCAATCCCACGTTCACGCAGCCCGGCTCGCAGCAGGTCTCGCTCGAGGTCTTCGTGCTCGACTTCGCCGGCGACCTCTACGGCAAGACGGTGCGCGTCGAGTTCGTGAAGCGCCTGCGCGCCGAGCGCAAGTTCCCCGGCCTCGACGCGCTGCGGGCGCAGATCACGGCGGACGTCGAGCAGGTCCGCGCGCTACTCGGTGGGGATCGGCCCCGGTAGCACGCTGGAATCGAGCAGCGTGTACGGGAAGTCCTTCGCGTTCGCGGCGTTCAGGATCCGCCCGATGAACTCCTGGTAGACCTTGTCGCGCGGCCCCTTGCACCGCAGCACCTGACACGCCGCCGACGAATCGCGCACCTTCGAGTCCGCGCTCCACGCGTAGCCGTAGTGGATGTCGATGCCGGAGTGCTTGGTGATGCCCTTGCTCGGCATCCAATAGTCGGCCTTCGACGTCTTGATGCCGCTGTAGTCGTGGTCCGACCAGACGCACGCGGGCCCGAGCGGATTGGCGCCCGGTGCCGGCTCCTTCGGCCCGTCGTCGTAGTGGCCGTGCGTGCCCGCCTGGTAGCGATACTGGCCGTCGTTGAGGTGCGCGCCGTAGATGTTCTTCTTGGTGTACTTCTCCTTCAGCGCCGCGTCGAAGTGGCCCGGGTCGACGGTCGCTGCGTAGCCCACGCAGCGCTTCTTTCCGCCCTCGATCCACACCTGCACGAGCCAGTCGTCGTAGCGGTCGGTGATGACGCTCGTCTCGTGGTTGGGAACCGTGCCCGGGATCGCCTTCCAGTCCATCATCGAGCGGATGCCGATGACGTTGATGGCGCCCTCGCTCTCGTTGAACTCGAGGTCGCCGCTGAGCGCGAACGAGCCCGACGGCATGTCGAAGTGTCCGTCCGCGAAGTCCTGCCTGGGGAGCGTGCCTGCGTGGGCGATGAGCGCCTTGAAGTAGTCGTAGCGGCGCTCCTCGAGCGTCTCCGCTGGATCCGGGGGCGGAGTCGCGGGAGCGGGCGCGGGGTCCGCTGACGCAGGCGGTGGATCCGCGGGCGCGGAGTCCGCGGGCGCCGGGTCGGCCGGAGCAGGTGCGGGGTCCGCTGAGGCGGGCGGTGGATCCGCGGGCGCGGGCGGTGGATCAGCAGGCGAGGGATCCGCGGGGGCCGGATCGGCCGGAGCAGACGCAGGATCCTGTTGCGCCGGATCGACGGGCGCCGGGCTCGACGCATCGCCCGTCTTCCCCGCCACCGGTGCATAGAAGCGCGCGAACGAGGTGCCCGCCCGCGTCTCCTTCGGGTGCGTCTGCGCCCGGCCCTTCCTGTCGCGCTGGAGCGTCCCGTCGCTGTTGACGATGACCACCTGCGCGGTCTTGTCCGGGTGCGTGGGGATGCCGTCGGTCCACTTGCGCGAGATGCCGCGCGCGACGAACGAGTCCTTGTCCTTGGTGAGCTTGTCGATGACCTTCGCGCCGTCTGCGATGCCGTCGTAGACGAGCCCGTCGACCGTGTACTTCGAGTTTCCCCAGTACGCGTTGGCCGAGAGCATGCGGAACTGCCGCACCTCTTTCTTGGCCACCTCCTTGCCCGCGTACGTCCCGCTCGCCAGCGCGGCCACGAAGTCGGCCAGGCGCTGCTCGAGGACGGCCTCGTTCTTGCGCACCCAATCGCAGTCGGCGGCGGTGAGATTCTTGGCAGGGCCGGCCTTCTCGAACGCATCCCCCACGAAGCTCGACTGGCAGACCTTCAGGTCCGGATACCTGCCCACCTTGCCGTTCTTGCCCTTGAACCACACGCCGTACTCGACGTCGGCCACGAGCCACGCGTGCGTCGGCGTGTTGGCCCAGTCGCCCATGCGCACGGCCCAGAACGTCTCCTGGTTGTCGGGCGAGTAGATGCCGTTCTCCTTGCCCACGGCCTTGCCCAACTCGAGCGTGCGCACGGCCGCGAGCAAGCCGCCTTCGTCGAGCGGGTTCCAGTAGAACGAGAGGTCCGGCCGCTGCGCGTCCTGCGCCGCCGACATGAGCAGGCGCTCGAGCAGGTACGTGGCGCGGTAGGTGTCGATCTGCCGGTCCTCGTGCTCCTTGGCCTTGATCACTCCCATCCAGTACGTCTTGTCCTCGCTCGCCGTGTGCACGGTGAACGACTTGCCCTTGAACACCGCCGCGAACGCGGCCGCCTGGCTGATGCAGCAGTTGGTCGAGCCGGTGCCGACCCAGGTGACGTCGTAGACGGTGTAGAGCGGGAACGACTTGTCGCCGTCGAGCTTCAGCGTGCCGGACGGCTCGATGTCGGCGCTGACGACGGGCCACTCCGGGTACACGGGTTCGGAGTTGGACCAGAAGTTCTTCAAGCCCTTGAGCTTGGCCTCGTAGGCGTTCTTGTAGGGGATGATGCTGCCGTTCTGGCCGCAGGAGTACTTGCAGCCCGCGGTGACCTTGCCGTCGTCGTCGAAGGCCACCTCCCACTCGAGCAGCTTCTTGTAGAGCAGCATGCCGAACTGCATCGAGAGCGTGCCGCTCGCCTGATCGAACACGAACGAATCGGCCTCAGCCGCGGGCACGGTCTGCGCGGGGCGCGGCGGCGGCGCTCCTTGAGGCGCGGGCGTGCTCGCGGGCGTCTCCTCGTGCGCGGCGGGCGGCTCGTTCGACTTCCCGTCGGGCCCGATGGTGATGCCGAGCGCGGCGCACGCGAGCCGATCCAGGCCGAGCAGGGTGATGGTGTCCACCGCGCCCGTCTGCGGCGCGGCCTCCACGGCGTAGAGGTCGAGCAGGTCCTGCAGCCTGGCCAGCTTGTCGGTCTGGAAGGCCAGCACGGCGCGCTTGGTGACGTTGCCGAAGTCGCCGTCGGCGACGAGCGGGTAGCCCAGGTCGTGCAGCGCCGACTGGATGGCCTTGGCGGCGTCGGAGTCGCTCGTGCCCTTCTCGATGGCGGGCGCGGCCGGATTGCCCGCGAGCTCGTGCAGCGTGGCGTTCGGCGCGAGCTGCGGGTGGTGCAACAGCTCGGCGATGACGTGGCTCTGGTCCTCTTGCGCGGGCGCCTCGTGCGGCACCACCGGCGTCGTGTCGACGAGCAGGTCGTGCCCCGCGCCCACGTAAGGCTGGTACGGATCGCCGCGGCAGGCGCGCACGAACTCGACCGGATGCACGAGCGTCCACGGCCCCGGCGGCATGTCGGGCCAGTCGAGCGGGCTCAGCTCGTCGACGCGCACGCGCAGCACGTTCCACAGCGCGTCCCCCTCCGGCCACTGGCCCGCGGCCAGCTCTTGCGCGAGCTCCTCGGGCGGGTTCTGCAGCTCGGAGAGCGCGATGGCGAAGTGCAGGTGCGTGAACTCGCCGTGATGGCCGAGGTGTCCGAGCGAGGTGCCTCCGTCGACGACGAGGCCGGGCCACACCAGCACGTCGGCGAGGTTCAGGTAGAGCGCGTACGCGGGGCCGAACGGCGTCTCGTGCTGGATGAGCACGCGGCCGAGATCGAAGCCCTCGGGGCTCGTGTATCCGCTCGATGCGTGCACCACCGTGCCCGGCCCGATGGCCGTGACCTCCATGCCGAAGAGCGTGCCGGCGGGCGACTCGGGGAGGCCGAGATCGAAGCCTTCGTGCAGCGTGGCGCGGTCGGGCAGCGTGGGGAACCAGCCGCGTCCGATCTCCCAGCCGACGGCGCTGAGGATCTGATCGGGCGGGCTCGCCTGGCTCACCAGCATGCGCGCGGGCCAGTCGGGCGCGGCCTGGGCGATGAGCTCGAGGATGGCGCTGGGGTCGAGCGGATACGCGAACGTCATCAGGATTCACCGGTGAGCGCGGACGGGAGGCGGCTGGGCGCGAAGACCTGCGGGCGCGCGCGGCCGGGGTCGATGGCGAGCGCAGAGGGCGACGACGGATTCTGGCGCAGCGTCGAGCCGGGGCTGAGCACGCGGATGGTCCAGCCCGCCGACGCAGGCGGCAGATCGTCGAAGCGATAGGCGCCGGCGGCGTCGGTGAGGAAGCCGCGGCGCGTGCGCGGGTTCTGCGTGGCGATGGCTGCGAGGGCGTCGTCGACGAGCGGCTCGCCGTCCTTCACCAGCGAGATCGGCCAGCGCACGAGCGGCCCGTGCGGCCCGCGCAAGGTGCCGGAGACGGTGCCCGCGCGCACGCCGTTCGAGAGCTGCGGCAACTCCTCCGCCCCGCCACCGTCAGTCGACCGCGACGAGCCGTCCTCGGCCACCTCGGGCATGGCCGCCGCGTCGAGGTCTCGCTCGACGCGCTCGCCCGGCTCCAGCGCGAAGGTGGGCCCCGTCACAGCCTTCTGCGCGGGAAATCCCTGCGCGAGCAGCACGTACTCGTGCCCGGCCTTGAGCGTCACGCCCTGTGTGATCTGCTCCTTGGTGACGACGAACACACGCCTCGCGCTGCGAGCACTCGCCATGCGGCCCTCCGGAGATCAGGACACGCGCCGCGCGAATCTGTCTCAGCGAAATCGTACGGGGCTGCTGGATTCGCTCCGAGGGGTTCGCACAAGGTGCGCCGCGAGCGTCGCCAGCAGCACCGACAGGGCGGCCAGGAGGCCCGGCGTGAGGCCGACGGGCCAGAAGCGGAAGGTGAGCTGGTGCTCGCCCTGTGTGACGTAGGTGCCCAGCGCCGCGAGATCGACGCGCGCAGCCGGTTCAAAGGGGCCGCCGTCGAGCGAGCGCGTCCAGCCGGGGTCGTATTCCTCCGAGAGCACGAGCATCCCCGGCGTCGGCGCCTGGAGGTGCACGTCGAAGCGCTCGGGCCGCGGGTGCGAGACGGCGAGCAGAGGAGGCTGCCTGTGCGCCGGATCGCACTCTCCACGCGCGCCCGGCACCGCTCTCTGGCCGGGGACGAACTCGAGCGCCCGCGTGTGCACGTCGAACCCGGGCTCCGCCAACGCGCGCGCGGCCTCCTCGAACGTGCCCTCGGGCTGCACGCACGGCGCCAGGAACACGCGTGGCTGGGGTGGCAGTTCGCGCACCCACAT
Organism: Deltaproteobacteria bacterium; assembly: GCA_018266095.1. Taxonomy (GTDB): domain Bacteria; phylum Myxococcota; class Myxococcia; order Myxococcales; family 40CM-4-68-19; genus CAIWCD01. The sequence continues at coordinate 1,004 of JAFEBC010000849.1, read as the reverse complement.
GCCCAGCGCCGTCGCCGTGAACCCTGCGGCGCGCGCCTGCTCGGGCGTCACCCGCCAGCCCGGCACCAGGTTGAAGCGCACGCCAAAGAGGACGCCCATGGCCTGAGGCGCTGCGTGCCAGGCGGTCACGTAGTCCCTGCGGATGAGCGAGCTGTAGATGGCCGCGGTCTCGATGCCGAAGAGCGCGTTGAACTGCGGCGTGAGCGCGTTCAACTCCCACTGCGAGAGCCCCAGGCGCCAGTCGAAGTCGCCGAGCGACACGCCGTGATCCGGATCCGAATCGATGCGCCAGCGTCCCGCGCTGGGGCCCGCCTTGGCCTCCATCTCCTGCGCCAGGAACGGCTTGGTGCGCAGGGCTTCGAGCGGCGCCACGAAGAGGACATTGGCGGTCGCAAGCCAGGCGCCGAGCGCGCACGTGAGAGCGGGAAGGGCACGCGTGAGCGCCGGCAGGAGCGAGGAGGCGGCCTGCGGGAGAAACGCGCCCGCGAGCGCGAGCAAGAGGCCCGCCTGCGTGAGGAGCGTGCGCGAGAGGTCTTGGGCGGTGAGCGCCGCCACCGCCTCGCGGCCGCCGTGCATGTGCTGCGCGACGAAGCGCACGAGCGCCTGGCTCCCGTGCGCCCCCAGGCCAACGAGTCCCAAGGCCGTCGCGAGCCCGAGCAGCGCGGGGACCAGCTTGCGCGACCGCGCCAGCGCATCGGCACCCAGCGCCGCCGCGAGCGTCAGCAGGAACGCGGCCGGCGCGAGCCACTTCTCCGAGTAGCGGAACACGCGCAGCGGCGGCAGCAGGAAGAGCAGCGCGCGCTCGACCGGAAGGGCGCTCCCCAGGCTCGCCAGCACGCACAACAGCGCCACGAGCCACAGGCGGCGCCCGAGCGACTGCCCCAGCGCGAGCAGAGCCAGGAGCAGCACGGGCAGGCCCAACGCGATGGACGTACAGAACGGCGTGTCCGAGCTCGACAGGGAGAGCTCCGAGAACGGCGACCGGCCCACGGCGGGCGTGAGCT
>JAFEBC010000848.1 GCA_018266095.1 Deltaproteobacteria bacterium | reverse complement strand
TCGGAGGTGCGCAAGCTCGCGGCGCAGGTGCTGGAGACGTGTCCGCGGCTCGAGATCCGCATCAACAGCGCGGGGACGGCGTATGCGGAGCGGAGCGAGACTGTCGATGGCTTCGAGTCGACGTTCGCGGTGAACCACCTGGGGTCGTTCCTGCTGACGAAGCTCTTGATGGACCGCGTGATCGCCAGCGCGCCGGCGCGCATCGTCAACACGGCGTCGACGGGGCACTACCAGGGGCATCTGGACTTCGAGGACCTGGGATACACGAAGGGGCGCTACTCGTCGTTCGGCGCGTATGCGCGCAGCAAGCTCGCGAATGTCGCGTTCACCATCGAGCTGGGGAGGCGGCTCGAGGGCAAGGGCGTGGCGACCATCTCGATGCACCCGGGCGCGGTGGCGACGAACATCTGGGCGAACGTGAAGCCTTGGCAGAGGCCGATCATCAAGGTGCTCGGGCTGTTCTTCATCAGCTCGGAGGAGGGCGGCGGGTACCTGGCGCGGCTGGCGATCGAGCCGTCGCTGCAGACGGCGAAGGGGCTGTACGTCGAGAAGACCCAGGTGAAGACGCCCTCGAAGGAGGCGCGCGATCCGGCGGTGCAGGCCAAGCTCTGGGAGGTCAGCGAAGCGATGGTCGCGGCGAAGGTCTAGACGCCTCACGTGCAGGATCCCGAGTGTCGGGGGTTGCTGCTAAGGTTCCGCGCCATGCTCCTTGTCGCTGCCATCCAGATGACCGCCGGGCCCGAGCGCGCTGCGAATGAGGCGCGCGCGTTGGCGCTGGTGGAGAAGGCCGCCGAGCGCGGCGCGAAGTTCGTGGGACTGCCGGAGATGTGGGAGCACATCGGGCCCGCGTCGCAGAAGGCGCAGTTCGCGGGGCCGGTCGAGGGCGCGCAGTTGGCGCGGCTGCGCGAGGTGGTCACGCGGCGCGGGATCTGGTGCCTCGCGGGGTCCATCGCGGAGAAGTCCGAGGACGGGCGCTTCTACAACACGAGCGCGCTCATCGCGCCGGACGGGTCGATCGCGGCCACGTACCGCAAGCTTCACCTGTTCGACGTGGACATCCCGGATGGCGCGCGCTACCGCGAGTCGGAGCAGGTGGCTCAAGGAGCCGAGAAGCCGCCGGTGGTGGAGCTGACTGGCGTGGGGCTCAAGCTGGGCATGTCCATCTGCTACGACCTGCGCTTTCCCGAGCTGTACCGGACGCTGGCCGAGCGGGGCGCGGACCTCATCGCGGTTCCGGCGGCGTTCACGGCGTACACGGGGAAGGCGCACTGGGAGGTCCTCTTGCGCGCGCGGGCCATCGAGGACCAGGCGTTCGTGATCGCGCCGGCGCAGGTCGGGCAGATAGGGCCGCCCGAGGAGCGGAGGCTGGCCTGGGGGCACGCGGCCATCATCGATCCGTGGGGCGAATTGCTCGGCGATGCCGGGAGCACGGTCGAGGGCGTGGTGGTGGCGGAGCTCAAGAAGGAGCGCCTCGCGCAGGTGCGGCGCGACCTGCCGGCGTTGTCGCATCGGCGCAAGGATGTGCTGTAGCAGTCGGCCCGAAAGCCAAGAGCAAGAGCTCCAACGCGGAGGGGAAACGAGAGGAGCGGAGGCGCGGAGGAGGCGATGCTGGCTTTGGACCGCGGCCACTGCTCGAAATCGGAGGGGGGATGGCACCTTGCCAGGCCGTTCTCCGCGTCCCCGCGCCTCCGCGTTGAAGTTCTTGCTCTTGGATTTGAGGTGAATGAGCGTGGACGCCCGAGGAGGCAACCGATGAACCCTGTTCCTGCTGGCTGGCCGCGGATGTCTGCGTCGCTGTACTGCGAGGATCCGCACCGCGCGATCGAGTGGATGGTGAGCGCGATGGGGTTCACGGTGCGGCTCAAGATCGACGGCGAGGACGGCAAGCTCATGCACAGCGAGCTGACGTTCGGCGACGCGGTGGTGATGGTGTCGGGCGCGGGGCCGTCGGCGCGCGAGGGGCGGACGTACGCGACGAGTCCGCGGACCAATGGCGGGCGGGTGTCGGGCGCGCTCATGCTCTATGTGGACGACGTCGAGGCGCACTGTGCGCGGGCGCGGGCAGCGGGCGGGACCATCGCGCAGGAGCCGTCGACGCAGGACTACGGCGATGAGTATTGGGTCGATCGCAGCTATGAGCTCGTCGATCCCGAGGGCCACCGCTGGTGGATCTCGCAGCGGCTGAAGACGCAGGGCAAGTGAGCGGGGCTGGGTCTGATCGGCCGAGCACGTCCGCGGCCTCTGTGAGCACGAGCGAACACGGCGCGAAGGGCCTGCTCGCGGTGCTGATGGGCGCCACCGTGCTGGGCTTCGCGGCCCTGCTGGTGAAGTGGGCGGGGCAGGGCGGCGCGAGCGATGTGACCATCGGGTTCTACCGGATGCTCATGGCGCTGCCGGGCGCGTTCGTGCTCGCGCAGCGGAGCGGCGGCGTGCGGGCGTCGCGCGCGGGGATCCTCTGGGCGTGCGGGGCGGGCGCGGCGTTCTTCAGCGACCTGTGGCTGTGGCACCTGGCGATGCACCACACGGGCGCGGCGAACGCGACGCTGCTCGTGGGCGGCCTGTCTCCGCTGTGGGTGGCCTTGTTCGCGGTGATCGTGCTGCGGCACCGGCTCGGGCCCATCGGGTGGCTCGGGCAGGCCATCGGGTTCTCGGGCGCGGTGACGCTGGCCATCGGGCGCGGGGCGCAGCTTGGTCTCGGGCGCGGTGAGCTCATCGCGGTGGTGGCGTCGTTCTTCTACGCGAGCTTCACGCTCTGCCTGACGCAGGCGCGGCTCAAGCTGCAGGCTCCGCAGGCGCTGTTCTGGACGATCGCGTCGTGCCTCGGGTGCTTCCTGGTGGCGGTCCTGCTGCGTGGCGATGCGCTCGGGGGCTTCACGCCGCAGGCCTGGGGCTCGCTCGTGGCGCTGGGGCTCGTCATCCAGCTCTTCGCGTGGTGGTTCAACACCTGGGGTCTCGGGCACGTGGCGCCCGCGGTGGGCGCGATCGCGCTGCAGATGCAGCAGGTGGCGACGCTCTTGCTCGCGTGGGTGCTGCTCGGCGAGGCGCAGCGGCCGCTGGCGCTCGTGGGCGCGGCCGGGATCTTCGCGGGGATCCTGCTGGTGGCGTGGGCGCGCGCGAGCACGCTGCGGACCGTGGATGAGCCGCCCGCCGAAGCGTAGCCGGCCTCTCGCGGGCGGGCGGTTGACGAGCGCCGAGTCGGGTATTACCTTTGGCACACCATGGCCACTCAGACCACCACTGTGAAGCTGCCCATCGAGCTCAAAGCCCGCATCGACAAGCTCGTCGAGGGCACAGACCAGTCCGTGCATGCGTTCATGGTGAACGCGAT
>JAFEBC010000847.1 GCA_018266095.1 Deltaproteobacteria bacterium | reverse complement strand
TTGGCGCGCACCTTGTTGCCCATCATGCGGATCCTCTCGGGACGCGGCCCGATCCACTTGATGCCGCAGTGCCGCACCGTCTCGGCGAACTCGGCGTTCTCGGAGAGGAAGCCGTAGCCCGGATGGATCGCGTCCGCGCCCGTGACCTCGGCGGCGCTCAGGATCGCGGGGATGTTCAGATAGCTCTCGCGCGACGGCGGCGGCCCGATGCAGATGGCCTGGTCGGCGAACTTCACGTGCAGCGAGTTCGAGTCGGCCGTCGAGTGCACGGCCACCGTCTGGATGCCCAGCTCACGCGCCGCGCGGATCACCCGGAGGGCGATCTCGCCGCGGTTGGCGATGAGGATCTTCGCGAACATCCCGCTACACCGGCTCCAGGCGGAACAGCGGCTCGCCGTACTCGACCGGCGCGCCGTTCGGCACCAGCACCTCGACCACGCGGCCGCCCTGCTCCGCTTCGATCTCGTTCATCAGCTTCATCGCCTCGACGATGCAGAGGACCTGGCCCTTCTTGACGATGGTCCCCACATCCGCGAACGACGGCGCCTCCGGCGAAGGCGAGCGGTAGAACGTGCCCACGAAGGGCGAGTTCACCGTGAACCCCGGCTTCTGCTGCGGCTTCATCGCCACCGGCGGCGCGGGCGTGTGCACCGGCGCAGGCGGCGGCGCGTGCATCACCGGCGCCGGCATCGGCGCGCTCAGCACAGGCGCGCTCACCGGCGCGTGCCCGAGCTGCAGCTTGATCCGCTCCTCACCGACCGTCCAGTCGATGAGCGTGACGTCGGTCCCTTCGAGCGCGGAGAGAATCGCTTTCAGCTTGTCGACGTCCACTCAGCCTCCTCGGACAATGCCTTCGCCTGGTCGAGCACTCACTGATTGGGGGTCCAGGGGGAGCGGAGCTCGCCCCTGGTGGAGGCGGAGCCGGATCGACCTTCCCGTGGGGGAGTCTCCGGCTTGCTGCCTCGCCCTAACCCACCCGGGTAATGTAGGCGCCGTTGCGCGTGTCGATGCGCAGGATGTCGCCCTCGTTGATGAAGAGCGGCACGTTCAGCGTGTACCCCGTCTCCAGCGTCGCCGGCTTCATCGCGCCCGACACCGTGTCGCCGCGCACGCCCGGATCGCACTTGGTGACCTTGAGCTCCACCGCGTTCGGAAGCTGCACGGTGATGGCCCGGCCGTTCCAGAAGAGGATCTTCGCGTTCTCGTTTTCCTTCAGATAGTTCTTCGAGTCGCCCAGGCCCTTCTCGTCCACGTGCTGCTGCTCGAAGGACTTGTTGTCCATGAAGACGAAGTGCTCGCCTTCCTTGTACAGGTACTGCATCTCCTTCTCTTCCATGTCCGGCCGGCCGACCTTGTCGCCCGACTTGAACGTGGGCTCGAGCACCCGGCCCGAGATGAGGTTCCGGATGCGGGTGCGCACGAACGCCGAGCCCTTGCCGGGCTTGACGTGCTGGAACTCGACAATCTCGAACGGGTCGCCGTCGACGAGGATCTTCAAGCCGTTGCGGAATTCACTGGTGTCGTAGACTTCGGCCACACGTACCTCTGGAGAGAAAGGGGGCGCCGGAATACCCGAAAACCGGCCATGCTGTCTAGCGCGACGGACGACGCGTTGCGGCGGGGAAAAGCAAAAGCCTCAACGCGGAGGCGCGGGGACGCGGAGGGGTTGGTTGTTCCAGCGGACGGTCACGCCAAGGTCCGCAGTCGAATGACTCCACGTCCGCGGCGAGCAAGTCTGCTCGAATCGCAGGACGAAGCCCTCCGCGTCTCCGCGCCTCCGCGTTGAAGCTTTTGTTTTTGCAGCCTTTTCAGACGAGCTGCGCGGCCATCTTGCTGCCCGTCACCCGCAGCTCATACCGCGCGCGGCCGACGTTCCCATCCGGCCCCAGCGCCACCACCACGAAGTACTCCGGCGTCAGCAAGCGAGCCACCGCGACCATCTTCTCGGTGCGGATCGACACCTCGCTGGCCTTGCCCATCTGCAGCGCGTCCGCGCTCTGGCGCACCTGGCTCAGGATGCCGCTGTACTCCACCAGGAGGGCCTGCAGCTCGACGCCCTCCGGCGGCTTGGGCTCCACGGTCTCGATGGGGATGCCGTCGAAGCCCATGACGCTGGCCGCGAAGGCCCCGTCGACGCGGCTGCAGACACCCTCGAGATCTTCGCGGAACCCCATCGTTCACTTCCCTTCGCCTTGCCGGCGCTTGCGTTCCTGGACTCGCCGGGACAGCTCGTGCAGCAGCGAGATTGCGTCCTGCCCCGAGGGTCCCAGCGCACCGAGCCTGCGTGCTGCCTCTTCACGGATCCTCGGGTCGTCCGACTTCTTCAGCTCTTCGTAGAGCTCGCGCGCTTTGCCCTTGAGGCCCTGCTTGTCGTAGAGCGCCGCCAGGGTCAGCGTCGCGGGAGGCGTCGCCATCGGGGCCGCCCCTGTCACGCGCAGAAGCAGAGCGTCAAGCGCCTAGCCGCCGGCGATGCAGACGCCGGTGTCGGTGGAGCTCGACGCGGTGAGGTTGAGGATGCCGTAGAACACGGTGCTGCTCAGCGAGTTGCCGTCCGTGGTCTCGCCGAAGACCTGCGCCTTGACCCGCACCGTGCCCGTCGACGCGCCCGCCATGGCCGCCGCCGCCGCCTCAGGCACCATGTCCGCCCCGATGACGCCGTTGGACGACGAGGGGATGAACGAGTCGTAGTAGACGATCTGGTCCGGCACGCTCACGCTGGTGGTGATGCCCTCGTACGACAGGTGCAGCTCCCGCACGTAGAAGCCGTTGGTGTCGGGCCGGCCGCCGACCGACGACGCCGACAGCTTGTTCTCCAGCAGCAGGCACTGCGACACGGTCTCTCCGCGCGCCCCGCTCATGGCGTCGATGACCGTCTTGCTCGCCGGATCGCAGGAGCAGGTCCGCGGGTCGACCGTGCCCGTGGCGTCCGCCGTGCCGAAGGCGGGCGCGAGCGCGGTGATGACGATCGAGCCGGTCCCGCCGTGATCGGTGCAGCTCGCCAGAGCCGCGCCGAGGGCCAGGCCAACCAACAGAGTCTTCGTGGTCATGGTCTTCATGGGCGTTCTCCCTTACTGGGCGTCCGCGCCGGCGGCCGACGCAACGGTGGATTGGCTGCGGTTGATGATCCGCGGCGTGATGAAGATGAGCAGCTCGTTGCGCGAGTCGTCGTTCGAGCGCGTCTTGAAGAGCCAGCCCAGGA
>JAFEBC010000846.1 GCA_018266095.1 Deltaproteobacteria bacterium | reverse complement strand
GTCACCGCGGTCGAGGTGAAGGCCATCGACCTGCCCAACGAGATGCAGCGCGCGATGGCCCGCCAGGCCGAGGCCGAGCGTGAGCGGCGCGCGAAGATCATCGCCGCCGAGGGCGAGTTCCAGGCCGCCGAGAAGCTGGGCCAGGCCGCCGACGTGATCGACGCGCACCCGGCCGCGCTGCAGCTCCGCTATCTGCAGACGCTGGTCGAGATCAGCGCGGAGAAGGCCAGCACCACCATCTTCCCGCTGCCCATCGAGCTCCTGAAGCCGTTCCTCAAGATGTCGGACATGCACGACAACCGCCCGGCGCCGCAGCCCGCGCTCCCCTCCGCGCCCGCGGGCAAGACGAATGGGTGAGCCCGCGCTGACGGGCCTGTCCATCGCGCTCCTCTGCGGTGGACGCTCGATGCGCTTCGGCGCCGACAAGCTGCGCGCGCAGTTCAAGGGCGAGCCGCTCCTCGCGCACAGCGTGAAGGCCGCGCGTGCGCTGGGCGTGCAGGTGGCCCTGGTGCACCCTGGGCCGTCGTTCCGCTTCCGTGATCTGCCGCTCGGCGACCGCGCGGGCCTGACGGACGTCATCGACGCCGAGGGCGTGCTGGCGCCGCTCGCGGGCGTGGTGGCCGCGCTGCGCTGGTGCCCGACGGACGCGCTCTACGTCTGCGGCGGCGACATGCCCTTCGCGCCGAGCCGCGCGCTCATCGAGCGGCTGCAGAAGGCGATCGAGGGCCACGAGGCCGCTGCGCCCGTGCTCGCGAACATCATCCAGCCGCTGTGCACGCTGCTGAAGAAGTCCACGCTCGCCAAGGCCGAGGAGCTGCTCGCGAAGAAGGCCGGGAGCCCGTTCGCGCTCCTGCGCGAGGTGCCGTGCGCGAAGGTCGTGCTCGATGACCTCCCCGCGGACGCGCCCGAGCGGATGGCGCTGTTCGACATCGACACGCGCGCCGATCTCGAGAAGCTCGACCCGCCGCCCGCGCCGCCTGCGGAGTAGCCCCGAAGCGAAACCGCCGCCCGGACCGTGAAGTCCGAGCGGCGGTGGATTGCTGGGGGTCCAGGGGGAGCGGCAGCTCACCCCTGGTGGAGGTTTCCCTGAGGGAAACCGGATCGTGGAGCGCTACGTGATCCGTACCAGCGTCGGCATCTCGTAGCGCCCCAGGCCGTCAAAACATCGACCACAAGAGCTGGTTCGTGACCTCGTGGTGGAACATCACCTCGGCCGTCTTGATGCGCGTGCCCAGCGCCTTCGGGCAGCGATCCGCCGCCGCCTGCTTCAGGTCGATGTAGCGCGTCGCCATCGCCTCGCCGAGCAGGTTGGTGACGAACGGGCTCGCCTTCATCATGCGGATGGCGTCGTAGATGTTGTCCGGCAGGAAGCGCGTGCGCTCACGCTTGCCCTCCTTCGGATCCGACGGCGGCCCCTCGAGGCCCGTCTTGATGAGCGTGTACAGCGCCAAGTACGGGTTCGCGTCCGGGGCGATCGAGCGGATCTCGATGCGCGCCGAGCGCTCGTTGCCCAGCGGAATGCGCACCATCGCGCCGCGGTTGTTGGCCGACGCCTTGATCTGGTTCGGCGCCTCGAACGCCGGGTCCAGGCGGCGATACGCGTTCACGCTCGAGTTGAGCACGAGGCAGATGTCCTGGCCCGCGTTCAGGATGCGGTCCACGAACGACCAGCCCAGCGCCGACAGCCCGTCCTCGCCGTTCTTGTCGTGGAACAGGTTCTTGCCGCCCTTGTTGAGCGACATGTTGGTGTGCATGCCCGAGCCGTTCACGCCCGTCACCGGCTTGGGCAAGAAGCTCGCCGACACGCCCAGGTTCTGCGCCACCTGCCGCGCGATGAGCTTGTAGAGCTGCACCTGGTCGGCGCCGATGCACGCCTCCGTGTACGAGTAGTTCATCTCGAACTGGCTCGGCGCCACCTCGGGGTGATCCTTCTCGTTCACGAAGCCCATCGCGCGCTGCGCCTCGGCCGCGCGGTCGATGAACTGACGCAGCGGATCGTTCGGCAGCGAGTGGTAGTAGCCGCCCGTCGAGAGGAACTCGAACTTGTGCGTGTCGTTGTAGTGCCGCTCGGCGTCCTTGCCGGCGAACACGAAGCCCTCGATCTCCATCGCGACGTTCACCTGCGTCTGGTCGCGCGCGTAGAGCTCGTCGGCGAGCTGCTTCAAGCGCCCGCGGAAGTCGGCGGCGTACGGCGAGCCGTCGCGGTTGAGCACGTGCCCGAACGTCAGCACCTTGCCCGGCCCGAAGACGTCCGACGGCAGCCAGTAGAACGCCGACCAGTCGATGCCGAGCCGCAGATCCGACTCGTGCTGGTGCGAGAACCCGCGGATCGACGAGCCGTCGAAGGTGAGGTTGTCCTCGCTCTTGAGCAGGAACTTCTTGTCGTAGTCGAGCATGTGCAGCCGGCCTTCGAGGTCGGTGAAGGCGACGGTGATGGCCTTCACGCCCTTCTCGTCAGCGAGCTGCTTGCGGCGCTTCTCCGCGATGATGTTCGGGTCGACGCGATCGTGGCGGTCCTTCTTCGCCTCGAGGTTGCGCTCCTCGAGCTCGTCGTAGGGGATCTCCAGAAACTTCCTCAGGCCGGTGTCCATGGAATGCTCCTTCGCAGTGGGCCCAAGTGCCGGGCCCGAGGGGTCGACTTGCCGGCGCGATCCATAGGATCGTGCGCGCCTCGATGCAAGCGCCAGAAGGCTTGGCGACGCGAAAATTAAGCTAGTCGGCCCGCGGATAAAGTTTCAGCAATTGTGGACAAGATTAAAAAGCACGCGAAATCTGGCGATCTTTCAGCCGCGCCGGCCTTGGAAAGGCAAAGCAAAGCGCTTCAACGCGGAGGCGCGGAGACGCGGAGGTTGGTTCTGGGGAACGTCGGCGGGATCGACCCAGCAAAAGCCTCCGCGTCTCCGCGCCTCCGCGTTGAAGTGTTTCTTCTTTGTCGTTCAGTCGCCTTCGCCGCCCCTACCTCGCCTCGGGCCGCTGGAACAGCTCGAGCCAGGCGCCGTGGGCGGTCTGCGGCGGCACCAGGACGGAGTCGCCGAAGAGGCCCTGCGTGATCGGCACCGGATGGCCCACGGCGCGCTGGGCGAACTTGGCGCAGTGGTCGACCCGGCGCGTCTCGATGGACAGGCCGAACACGTGCGTCTGCGGCCGCGCGCGCAGCTCGTCGGCGACGGGTCCCGTCTGCGCATCCGGCGTCAGCAAGAGCAGCTTGCCCTGGCCCGCGCCCACGAGGCGTCCGTGCGCCTGCAGGCGCGGATCCGACACGGCCGCTCCCAGCGAGAACCCCGCTCTCTCCAATTCGCTCACCGCCGCATCGAGCGCGGGCACCGCCAGCCACACCGCCTTGATCCCGACGGCCGAGTTCGGGTGGTGATAGATGCGCCCGCTCGACCGCGCGGCCTCGAGCTTCTTGAGCATGTCCCCGCGCGCCGGCTGCGCGTACTCGATGAAGTAGAGCGGGCTCTCCGGCCAGGGATGGTCCGCGAAGAAGAGCGTCTGCCAGCGCGGCGCCGCGCCCGGCGTGGCGAGGGTGGCCTTCGTCTGGATGGTGCCCTCGATGGGCGTGCCCATCTTCACGCCGCGCGCCTCGATGGCCGCTTTGGTGGCCGCCGCCGACGCGATGCTCAGCACCGCGAAGTAGCCGCCCTCGTGCTCTTGCGTGAACGCGGCCAGCGCGGGCTGCTTGTTCGAATCCCACGCGTCGAGCGTCTCCAGATACGTGCCGTCCTCGAAGTAGTAGTTCGTGTTCTGGATGCCGTTCGGCAGCTTGCCGTCCTCGAGCGCGCCGAAGCCGAGATCCTCGTGGAAGGTGGAGCGCGCGGCCGCGAGCCGCTTGACCGCGATGCCGACGTGGTCCAGGCCCAGCTCGCCCATGAAGAGCGGGTCCGGCAGCCGATCGAGCGGCGATTGCTTGCGTTGACAATTGTTGCACGAAGCAAGCAATGCGCAGAGGGCGAGCAGGTGCAGGCGGACCAGCCTCTGCGGCTCACGCGACGGGGCAGGGCGCATCCGCTAGCCGCCCTTCTTGAGCCGCTGCACGAGGCCGTGCGCGACGCGGAACGAGTTGGCCGCGATGGTCAAGGTCAGCGGCGCGCCGCCGATGGTGGGCAGGAACGAGCCGTCGGTGACGTACAGGTTGTCCACCTCGTGCGCGCGGCAGTTCTCGTCGAGCACGTTGGTCTTCGGGTCGCGCCCGGAGCGGCACGTCCCTCCCTGCAGCACGGTCATCTCGCTGCTCTCCACGGTCACGTCCGTCGAATCTGCGCCCAGCGCGCGCAGCACCGAGAGCGCCTGCTCGCGCAGGAGGCCGGTCGCCGCGTGGTCGAGCGGGTGCCGCTGCACGGTCATGCGCGCCGCGGGCAGGCCGTAACGATCGACCGTCTTGGGGTCGAGGTCGACATACGTGCCGGCGTTGGCGAACGACTCGGCGTACGTCTCGAACTCCAGCGCGCGCGCATCGCGGGCCTGCGCGCGCAGTCGTTCTTTCAGCGCCTTGCCCCAAGCGAGCTTGCCGCCGCCCTCCGCGGCCACGCGCTCCGCGGTGAAGATCGGGTTCGGATGCGAGAAGCCGAAGAGCACCGTGCCCGCCTTGCGCACGCCGTTCACCGGATCCTTCAGGAGATAAGCATCTTGAAGGCTGCGCTGCACGAACGGCGCGTCGTCGCCCATCCAAGAGCGATCGGCGAGCTTGCCCTGCGCCGCGCCGGTCTCGCTGCGGTTGCGATAGCGGAACAACCCGTGCCCGCGCGAGAGGCCCGAGAACATCAAGTGCCTGCCGACGTTGCCGGAGTTGTTGGCGAGGCCATTGGGAAACCTCGCC
>JAFEBC010000845.1 GCA_018266095.1 Deltaproteobacteria bacterium | reverse complement strand
CTCCACATCCGGATCCGCGCCCGCGAGCGAGATCTCGGTGTTGAACTGCTCCTTCACGCGCAGCGCGAGCTGCTCGGGGTTCCACTCGTCCTTCTTGTTCTTCGGGACCGCCTCGTGCACGAGCTCGATGATCAGGTCCTCGATGAGGTCGTAGAGCGCCTCCTCCTGATCCTTCCACGCCACGATCTTCTCGTGCCGCGTCTTCTTCTTGGTGAGGACGTCCTCGGTGAACCACACCAGCGGCAAGGGCTCGGTCTTGAACGTGCCGTCGTCCTGCTGTGTCTGCCGGGTCGCGCCCGCGGCCAGCACCTCGCGGCGCATCGAGTACACGGTCTTGCGCTGCTGGTTCATCACGTCGTCGTACTCGAGCAGGTTCTTGCGGATGTCGAAGTTCTGCCCCTCGACCCGCGTCTGCGCGCCCTCGATGGCCTTGGTCAGCCAGGGGTGCTCGATGGGCTCGCCCTCCTGCACGCCGAAGGTCTCCATCAGGCTGGCGATGCGATCGGACGCGAAGATGCGCATCAGATCGTCCTCGAGCGACAGGTAGAACTTGGACGAGCCCGGGTCGCCCTGGCGTCCGGCGCGGCCGCGGAGCTGGTTGTCGATGCGCCGCGACTCGTGCCGCTCGGTGCCGAGGATGTGCAGGCCGCCGGCCGCGACCACCTCCTGGCCCTCGCGCTTGCACTCGTCCTTGTACTTGACCATCGCCGCTTCGAGCTTGGTCTTCCAGGCCGCGCTCTCGGCCTCGAAGATCGCGTTCACCTCGGCCGGCGTGACGGGCGCGAACGATCCATCGCCCTTCCCTGCGTCCTTGTCGGCCTTGGCCTTCTGCATCCGCTCCTGCACGAGGCGACCCTCGATCTCGTTCAGAGCCGGCTCGTGCCCCACCTCGCGGCGCGCCATGAACTCGGGGTTGCCGCCGAGCAAGATGTCGGTGCCGCGGCCGGCCATGTTGGTGGAGATGGTGATCTTCCCCTTGCGGCCCGCCTGCGCGACGATCTCGGCCTCGCGCTCGTGCTGCTTGGCGTTGAGCACCTCGTGCGGCACGCCGCGCTTGGTGAGGAGCTGGCTCACGACCTCGCTCTTGTTGATGCTCACCGTGCCCACCAGCACCGGCTGGCCCTTCTTGTGCAATTCGGTGATCTCGTCGCAGACGGCGTTGAACTTCTCGCGCTCGGTCTTGTAGACGGTGTCCTGCAGGTCCTTGCGCACGTTGCGGCGGTTGGTCGGGATGACCATGACCTCGAGCTTGTAGATGCTCATGAACTCGCCGGCCTCGGTGTCGGCGGTGCCGGTCATGCCGCAGAGCTTGCTGTAGAGGCGGAAGTAGTTCTGGAACGAGACCGTGGCGAGCGTCTGGTTCTCGTTCTCGATCTTGACGTTCTCCTTGGCCTCGACGGCCTGGTGCAGGCCATCTGACCAGCGGCGGCCCGGCATGAGGCGGCCGGTGAAGTCGTCGACGATGATGACCTCGCCGTCCTTCACCACGTACTCGTGATCCTTGCGGTAGAGCGTGTACGCGCGCAGCGCCTGCTCCACGTGGTGCAGCGTCTCGATCTGCTCCGGATCGTAGAGGTTGGCGACGTTGAGCTTCTTCTCGACGAGCTCGACGCCCTCATCCGTGAGCACCACCGAGCGCGCCTTCTCGTCGACGGTGAAGTGCCGGTCGCGCACGAGCGAGGGGATGATCTTGTTGATGACGTAGTACTTGTCGGTGCTCTCTTCAGAGGGGCCGCTGATGATGAGCGGCGTGCGCGCCTCGTCGATGAGGATGGAGTCCACCTCGTCGACGATGGCGTAGTGCAGCTCGCGCTGGACGTAGTCGGCCAGGCGGAACTTCATGTTGTCGCGCAGGTAGTCGAAGCCGAACTCGTTGTTCTGGCCGTAGGTGATGTCGCAGCCGTACTCGCGCTGGCGCTGGCGGTCGGTGAGGCCGTGCACGACGCAGCCGGTGGTCAGGCCGAGGTGTCGGTGCAGGCGCGCCATCCACTCCGAGTCGCGCTTGGCGAGGTAGTCGTTGACGGTGACGACGTGCACGCCCTTGCCCTCCAGCGCGTTGAGCACGCTGGGCAGGGTGGCGACGAGCGTCTTGCCTTCGCCCGTCTTCATCTCCGCGATGGTGCCCTTGTGCAGGGCCATGCCGCCGATGAGCTGCACGTCGAAGTGGCGCATGCCGAGGGCGCGCTCGCTGGCGGCGCGGGTGAGCGCGAAGCAGTCAGGCAGGATGCGCTCGAGCGTCTCGTTCTTGTCCTTGACGTCGGCGAGCTCCTTCTTCCAGGCGCGGATCTGCTCGCGCATCTGGTCGTCGGACTGGGCGCGGGCCCAGCCCTCGCGCTCGTTCACGCGGGCGACCACGGGGGCGAGCTTCTTGAGCTCGCGCTGGTTCTTCGTGCCGATCATCTTGCGGAGGATGAAGTCGAACATGACGGCTCCTTCAGGACTGCCGCGGCGCTCAGCAAGCGCACCGCTCGAAGCGAAATCGTTGTGGAGACAAAGGCGCGGCGGAATACCACGGCTCTCGGGGCGAACCGGGTGAAAACGGCGCTTAAGCCTGCGGAGGCGCCTGGCTCGGCGCGGGACCCGAGGGCGAGTGCCAGAGCGGGCGCACCGCGTGGAACTCGACCGCGAGCTGCTGGGGCTCGACGTGCCGGGCGGCGCCGAAGAGCAAGAGCGCGTCCGATTCGAGCACCAGCGCGGCGGCCTCGTGTGCGCGGACCTGCTCCATCTGCACACGCTCGGCGGCCACGGGCGGGCAGCGCACGACGGCAGCCAGCGTCACCGGGGCGAGGCCCAGGAACACGGCGGCGAGTGCGGCTGCGAGGCGCGGACGCATGAGTCCGGGGAGAGTAAGCGTCCAGAGAGCGAAGTCAAGCGCGCGCGCGCCGAAACATGCCGAAAAAGTGAAGCTGCGACAGGCCGTTGCGGGTGTTCGAGCGCGGTGCGATGGTCGAGCCATGCAGACCAAGTCCGATCGCGCGGGCGACGAGCAGCCTCTGGCGGGCGAGCAGAAGGCGCGGCCGGGGGGTTCGGATCCCCAGAGCTCGACGCCGCCGGCCTCGGCGCACCAGACCGATCCGCTGACGGCGAGTGAGGCCGCGGGGCCGCTCGCCGCGCACGGCGAGAGCACGTTCGAGCAGCGCTTCCGGGGGCTGAACGAGCTCGCGCGCGGTGGGCAGGGCCGCGTGCTGGTGGGCCGCGACGTGGTGCTGGAGCGCGAAGTGGCCGTGAAGGAGCTCCTGCGCGCGAATCACCCGGCGGCGGTCCGGCGCTTCGAGCGAGAGGCGCGGCTGACGGCGCGGCTGCAGCACCCGGGCATCGTGAGCATCTATGAGCTCGCGCGGAAGGCCACGGGCGAGCCCGCGCTGGTGATGCGGCGCGTGCAGGGCGTGCCGCTCGACCAGGCGCTGGCGCAGGCGGGCTCGTATGCGAAGCGGCTCGCGTATCTGCCCGCGGTGACGGCCGCGTGCGATGCGATCGCGTACGCGCATCGGCAGGGCGTCCTGCACCGCGACATCAAGGCCTCGAACGTGCTCGTGGGCGAGTTCGGCGAGACCGTGGTCATCGACTGGGGCATCGCCAAGGAGCTGGCCTCGAGCGATCCCGAGAGCACGGATCCGGCCTCGCCCGACCAGAACCCCGACCTGACCGCGCCCGG
>JAFEBC010000844.1 GCA_018266095.1 Deltaproteobacteria bacterium | reverse complement strand
GGACAAGGGCGCCACCCTCGAGTGCCCCGCCCTCGGCTTGCCTCCCGTGATCGGCAACGCGCCGCGCCTCGTGCAGCTCTTCTTGAACCTCATCGTCAACGCCGCCAGGGCCACCCGCGAGGACGCGCCCAACACCATCCGCATCAGCGGCCAGGTGGACGGCGATGCGGTGGCGCTCTCCATCTCCGACACCGGCACGGGCATGTCGGCCGAGACGCGCGCGCGCCTCTTCGAGCCGTTCTTCACCACCGGCGCCGCACGCGGCGGGACGGGCCTGGGCCTCACCATCTGTCGCAGCATCGCCGAGCGGTTCGGCGGGAGCATCGCGGTCACGAGCGAGCTGGGCGTCGGCACCACGGTGACGGTGAAGCTCCGCCGGGCGCCTTGAGCAACCTGGGCCGCGCGTCGCGGAGGGCGGCCTGCTATCGCTTGACCGCATCGACGTACAGCGAGAGGTAGTTCCCGTGATTGTCCTGACGCGCGTGGTAGTCGACCCGCAGCTCGGGAACCTGACTGGCGTTGTGGTCGCTGGCGATCACCTCGGAGAACCCCGCCCGGGCGTAGAGCTTGGCGATCGTCGCGAGATCGTAGCCGTATCGGTGCTCGCCGCCCTGCTGCAGCGCGTACATCAGGTGTTCGAGCGGGGTGGTGCACTCCGGCGGATGGAGCTGGGCTTGGACCTCGAAGAACCCGGCGTCGTTGCGCGCGTAGGCCTCGATGATCTTCTGCACCCCGGGCACGATCACGCGCAGCGCGCCGCCCGGACGGAGGATCCGGTGGCACTGGCGGACGAACTCGAGCGCCTGGCCCGGATAGTCGAGGTGCTCGAGGACGTGCGAGGCGTAGATGGCGCGCACCGAGTCGTCAGCGAAGCGCTGCAGGCCTGCGGGCAACCGCATGCTCAAGGTTCCCCGCTGGGGTCTCAGATCGATGTTGATCCAGCCCTCGAGGAGGTGGCCGCCGCAGCCGAGATGGAGGCGCAGGTCTCCGCCAGCCGCGGAGCGCGCGATCGCGGCCTGGTGGGCGTGAAAGGACCAGCGTTCGTACAAGCGATAGGCCGTCGCCGAGCGCAGCAGCCAGCGTGAGGCCGCGCGCCGTGCCCGCTGCAACAACGTGGATGAGGTCGTCTCTCGCAACCCGCCTCCAGCGGCACAGGGCTCCGCGACTACTTCTCGGTCTTCCCCGCCGCCGCCAGCGCCGCCTTGGCCGCCGCTTCGACGGTCTGGCAGAACGCCTTGCCGTACCGCGGGCACTTCTTCTCCGCTTGCTGCGCGATGGCCAAGAGCAGCGCCTCGTCGCAGGTGCCGTCGATGTGCATCGCCAGGAAGCGATTGACGAACGCGTGCTTGCGCGCCGCCCGCGACACCTCGCCGGCCTCGGTCCAGTGGTGGCCCAACAGCTCGCACGTCGTGGTCGAGAACTCGCCCGAGATCGGCGGCTCGTCACAGTGGTGGTAGTCGTGGATCGCGCGCTCCAGGAGCGGCCAGAGCTGCGCGCCCTGCATCTCCGACTCCTCGTGCGAGAACTTGCCCAAGGCCGTGTGCGCGTCGGCGAGATCGGCCGCCGTGCACTCGCGCTTGTCGTCCTGCTCCTCGGCGGGCGTCCAGTGCCAGACGAAGCCTGCGATCACGAGGACCAACAGGCCCGCGCCCACGAGGTGCAGCGGCCGCGGCGCGAAGCTGTCGGTCGGCTGGGGCGGCGGAGGCGTGTCGGTCACGGAGCGCCGAGTCTACTCCGTCCACACCGGCAGCGTGAACGTGAAGGTGGCGCCCTTGCCGGGCTCGCTCTCCACCGAGACCTGGCCCTCGTGCGATTCGACCAGCGACTTGACGATGTGCAGCCCGAGGCCCAACCCCTCGCGCGAGCGGCCCACGTTGTCGCCCACCTGGTAGAGGCGCTCGAAGATGCGCGGCAGGTGCTCGGGCGCGATGCCGCTGCCGTTGTCCTTCACTGAGATCGAGAGCGTGTCCGGCGTGGCCGTCGCGCGCACCTCGATGCGCCCGCCATCGCGGCAGTGGCGCTCGGCGTTCGAGAGCAGGTTCACCAGCACTTGATGGAGCTGATCCTTGTCGCCCTTGGCCCGCGGACAGCCGCGCGGGATGGCCTGGCGCAGCGAGATGCGCCGCTCGAGCAGGCGCGGCGTGAGGCCCAGCGCCGCGTGCGACACGAGCTCCTTGAGATCGACCGCGCCCAGCCGCGGCGCCGCCCGCGTGAGCTCGAAGCGCGAGAAGTCCATCAGCTCCTCGATGAACTGCTTGAGCCGCCGGCCCGACGAGCGCGCGACCTGCAGGCACTGGCGCTGCCGATCGTTCAGCGAGCCGAGCCGCTCGTCGAGCAGCATCTCGGTGTAGCCGAGCACCGTCACCAGCGGCGAGCGCAGCTCGTGCGACACGTTCGCCAGGAAGTTGTCCTTGCGCCGGTCGATCTCGATGAGCCGCGCCACCTCCTCGCGCAGCTCCCTCGAGCGCAGCTCGACCTCGTGCTCGGCCATGGCCGCGTTCTGGAAGGCCCGCTCGCGCAGCGCGCACCGCTCGAGGGCCCAGCTCGCCTGCAGCGCCAGGTCGGCGAGCGCGCCCAGGTCGGGCACCTGCCCGCGCGGCCCGAAGGCGAAGAGGATGCCCAGCGGGTGATCGCCGCCGCCGCGCAGGGGCGCCGCCAGGACGTCGTGGAAGTCGAAGATGTGGATGAGCTGCTCGCGGATATCGGCAGTGGCTTTGCGGCCGAAGAGGGCCCGCAGGGTGGCGTGGGCGCGCACCTCGACCACCGGCTCGGGCGAGGAGAGCAGGGCGGCCAGCAGCGGGGCGCGCGCCGGATCGACGGCGAGGTTCGACAGGTCGGACACCCGGCGCAGCCCGAGCGCCGTGAGCCCCCGCGCCGTCTGCCCGGGCCGGTGCGAGAGGTGCACCACCGCGAGCCGCTGCTCGTCCTGCGTGAGCGCCACCGCGCACTCGAAGCCGGCCTTGCGCAGCTCCTCCGAGAGCACGCGCAGCACCGAGGTCCGCTCCGTCTGCCGCCGCAGCCGCGCCGCCGCCGAGGCCAAGAGCGCCCGCATCTGCCGCGAGGCATCGAGCAGCCCCAGCGCCCGCCGCCGCGCGCGCTCCTGGGTAAGCTGCAGCGCGGCCTCGTGCCCGACGCCCTTGAGCGTGCGCACGATCGACTTCGGCGGCGCGCCCTCGAGCAAGAGCCTGAGCGAGCCTGCGAACCGGCTCTCGACCCACAGCGGCACCTCCGCGCTCCACAGCTCGAACGGCGCGAGCGGCGTCCCCAGCTCCATCACCGCCGCGGCCTCGAGCTCGCAGCGCGAGAGCACCACCGACTTGAACGCGCCCTGGGGGAACAGCCCGCGTTCGGTCAACGCGCGCAACCGCTTCGCCAGCGCCTCCCGACGCGCCCGCGTGCCCGCCACCGCGCCGCCGACCGCCACCTGCTCCATCGCGCCCGCCTCAGGCCGCTTGTCCTTCGGCGCGGGGACGGTCTCGCGCTCCTCGAGCAGGCCCGGCAAGAGGCGCAGCTCGGCCACGGCCGCGCCGCAGATCGCGGAGGCGTCGTCGACGAGCGTCTGGAAGAGCCGGCTGAGCACGCGCTCAAGCGTAGCTCATGCGAGGGCCGGTTGACCCGTCGCGTCTGGGTGCACCTGGAGCAGACATGCACCATCGGAGTGTCTAAGCACCGCGGCCGCTGCGCGCGCTGGGATCGAAATCAGGACCTGCGTCGGAGAATCCGGCGAGCCCCTGGAAACAAGGTAAACACCAATGAAGACGATGCGTTGCGCCGAAAGGTGTCAGACGTTTCCGGACGTTGGCAAGCCACGTGCACTAGGGCCTGGCGTCGACTTTCGCAGCACAAACCATTTCGCCAGGAGCACCACAATGCGCGCCCTCTTCGCCCTCGCCGTCCTCGTCTCCCTCCCCTCGTTCGCCGCCGCCCCGGCCTCGGTTTGCAAGAAGGGCAAGCACGAGATGTTCGTGTGCAGCAGCGCCGGCGTCGGCCACGTGACCGCCGAGGTCTCGTACTGCGGCAACAAGAAGGACACGTTCGTCGACCTCTACACGCCCGGCAAGGGCGACAAGCCGATGCTCGCGGGCTCGGAGGCGGTCACCCTGCGCCCCACGCCGAAGAACACCATGGGCGCCTCGCAGATCTACGGCGGCAAGACCACCGAGGTC
>JAFEBC010000843.1 GCA_018266095.1 Deltaproteobacteria bacterium | reverse complement strand
CTCGCGCTCTGCAGCAGGGCGCCGTGCGTGGAGGTGGTGGCCTCGTCCCTGGTCGCGTCGAACCCGTGCACGGTGGCGGCGGGGTCGAGCATGAAGAACTCCTTGAACGACCAGGCGTCGAAGCGCTGCGCGGTGGGGAAGCGCGCGAGGAAGGCGGCGCGCTGGGCGGCGTCGGGGGCCTCGGAGAGCGACCGCCACACGAGCTCGCGGAAGGCGGCCAGGTCCTCGGGCCTGGGCGGCGCGAGCTGGGCCTGCGTCCACTCGGCGCGCTGCTCGAAGGCGCGGCCGGTGAGCGTGTGATGCACGAGCTCGTTGTAGGCGCGGGCGGGGAGGGCGGCGCCCAGACTGGCCGCGAAGAGTGCCGGGACGAGCGAGCGGAGGCGCATGGCCAGAGACTAGAGCAAAAACCTCACGCCATCACGCCGCGCATCGACTCCAGGAGCGCGCGCAGGCGCGGGAGGCCCTCGATGCTCCAGGCGCCGTACCAGGTGAGATCCTTGCCGTCGCACAGGCGGACGCGGCCCGCGCGGGCTGCCGGGAGCTCGAGCCCACGGAAGTGCGCGGCGTCGGCCTCGGTGAACGCGTACGGCTCGTCGGGCAGGAGCACGAGCTCGGGGGCGCGCGTGACCAGCTCCTCTTCGGTGACGCGCGGCCAGCGGGTGTCCTTCTCGCCGAGCTGTTCGGGCGGCAGCTCCGGCGCGCGGCCCAGGTCGGCGGCCAGGGGATAGCGGCGCTTGCGGTCGCCGAACACGTTGCGCGCGCCCGCGAGCCTGAGCGCGTCGGACAGGAAGGTCTCGCCCGAGCCCGTCATCAGCGGGTCCTTCCACACCGGCACGAAGGCGCCCAAGGGCGCGCGGCCCGCGGCCTCCTCGTTCGCCACCAGGGACTCCAGCGTGGACACCATGCGCTGCCCGCGCGCCACCACCTCTTTGGCCTTCGCGTCCTGCGTGAGCCCGAGGATGCGCACGAGCCGCGCCAGGTGCGCGACGCCCGCGCCGACCGACTTGGGGAAGCACACGAACACCGGCACGCCGCGGCGGATGACCTCGCCCAGCGGGCCGCGCGCGTTCTCCTCCTGGTTCGCGATCACGAGGTCCGGCGAGAGCGCGCAGATGGCCTCGGCGTCCAGGTCCTTGGTGCCGCCGACGATGGGGATGGACTCGACCTCGCCCTTCGGCTCCACGCAATAGCGCGTGCGACCCACCAGCCGATCGCGGACTCCGAGGGCGATGAGGTTGTGCGTGTCGCTCGGCACCAGCGACACGATGCGCCGGGGCGGCTGCCGGAAGACGAGCTCGCGCTCGCGGTCATCGAAGATGCGCAAGAGGGTCACGGGCGGCTGTATACCTCAGCGGAGCCAACGGAGGATCCGATGCGGGCGATCGTGCTGAAAGAGGCTGGCGGGCCAGAGGTGATGTCGATCGGCGAGCTGCCCGAGCCGGTGCTGCGTGAGGGCGACGTGCTCGTGGGCGTGCGCGCCGCGGGGCTCAACCGCGCGGACCTCTTGCAGCGCATGGGCTTCTATCCGCCGCCGCCGGGCGAGCCGGAGACGCTCGGCCTCGAGGTGTCGGGCGAGGTGCTGGCGCTGGGGCCGGGCGCGTGCGTGGGCGCGCATGGGCGGCCGCTGCACGTGGGTGAGCGGGTGATGGCGCTGCTCGCGGGCGGTGGCTACGCCGAGCGCGCGCGGGTGCCGGCGGCGCAGTGCTTGTCGATCCCGGCGGGCCTCTCGTTCGAGCAGGCCGCGGCGATCCCCGAGGTGTTCCTCACGGCGCACCTGAACCTCACGCTCCTCGGGCGGCTCGCGGCAGGTGAGGTCGTGGTGGTGCACGCGGCAGGCTCGGGCGTGGGCACGGCGGCCCTCCAGCTCTGCCGCGGGATCGCGCGGGTGATCGTGGCCACCGCCTCCGAGGGCAAGCTCGAGCGCTGCCGGTCGCTGGGCGCGACGCACGTGCTGGCGCGCGAGCGCGTGGCGGAGGGCCTGAAGGACGCGGTGAAGCAGGCGGCGGGCCGCGGCGCGGATCTCATCCTCGACTGCGTGGGCGGGAGCTACCTCGAAGCCAACATCGCTGCCCTGGGCCTGCACGGGCGCCTCTGCTGCATCTCGACCGCGGGCGGCGCCGAGGGGACGCTGCACCTGGGCGCGCTGTTGGGCAAGCGGCTGAGCGTGCTCGGCTCGACCTTGCGCACGCGCACCGCGGCGCAGAAGGCCAAGCTGTGCCGCCACTTCTCGGAGCACGTGCTGCCTCGGTTCGAGCGCCAAGAGGGTGCGCTGGTCCTCGCGCCGGTGCTCGCGCAGGCCTTGCCGTGGACCGAGGTCGCGCAGGCGCACGCGCAGCTCGAGGCCAACGACGTGTTCGGCAAGCTCGTCCTGCGCATGTAGGCGCATCTGCGTCGGAGTGCGCGCGCGGCGCGGCAGAAACATTGTCGAAGTGCGTGAACGAGCCGATCATTCCAGTCCGGCCGCACATTGGCGGCGGTCATGGAGCCGGTCGTGCCCGCGCAGGTCCTCATCGCAGACGACAGTCCGACGATCCGCGGGTTCGTGAAGATCGCCTTGCGCGGGCTCGCCATCGAGCTCGTCGAGGCTGAGGACGGCGCCCAGGGCCTGGAGAAGGCGCGCGCGAGCCAGTGTGCGCTGGCGCTGGTGGACGTGCAGATGCCGAACCTCGACGGGCTCGGCCTGCTGCGCGCGCTGCGCGAAGACCCGCGCGAGGACCTGCGCAAGCTGCCGGTGCTGCTCCTGACCGCCGAGCGCGGCGAGGACGTGAAGGCGCAGGCCGAGGCGCTGGGCGCCGCGGGGTTCCTCATGAAGCCGCTGCAGCTCGCGGCGGTGCGCGCAGAGGTGGAGAAGCTCCTCGGGGGCCCGGCATGAGCCAGCCGCTGCTCCTGCTCGTCGACGACTCCGAGGCCGCGCTCGCGTTCGCGCAGGCCGCGCTGGCGGGCCACTATGAGATCGCGCTGGCGCACGACGGGCGAGAGGCCCTGGAGCGGGTGCGGGCGCTCAAGCCGGCGGCGGTGCTGCTCGACCTCTCGATGCCCGAGATGGACGGCGACGAGGTGCTCGCGCGCATGCAGGCGGACGGCGAGCTCAAGCGCATCCCGGTGGTGATCGTCTCGACGGAGCGGGCGCGCGCGGAGGCGTGTGTGCGCTCGGGGGCGCGGGCGTTCCTCGCCAAGCCGGTGCGCGCCAACGAGCTCGCGTCGGTGGTCGATCGGGTGCTGCAGGACGCGCGGCGCGAGGCGCTGCAGGGCTCGCTGGCGGCGCTGTGCGTGGAGGCGGGGGGCATCACGGTGGCCCTGCCGCTCGACAGCGTGCACAGCGTCATCCCGCAGCCGGCGACGCGCGCGATGCCGCTCGGGCCCTCGTACCTGAACGAGCTGGTGGACCTGCACGGCGAGCCGGTGCTGGTGCTCGACCTGGCGCGGCGGCTGGGCGCAGACCACGCGCGGCCGCTGGCCGAGCGCCTGCTGGTGGTGGTGACGCACGAGGAGCGCAGGCTCGCCCTCTGCGTGGACACCGTGCGCGATCCGGAGGAGCTGCCGCCGGGCGCGTGGGTGCCGCGCGATCTGTTGGGCGGCGCCGAGCACGGTCAGCTCGACGAGGCGCTGCGCGGGCTCTTGCGCATGCCGCAGGGACCCGTGCCGGTGATCGAGCCCCGAGCGCTGGTGTCCCGCGCGCTCTTGGTGCAGCTCGCGGATGGGCTGCGCGGGCTGAGGGAGGGGACGTGAATCCGCTCCCGGAGCCCATGCTCGATGAGCTCGTGACCTGCGCCGCGGAGCTCACCGGCTTCTCGCGCGAGGCGATCCTGCCGGAGTCCGTGCGCCGCGCGATCGCGCCGTTCCTGCACGCCACCTCGCCGGCGCAGCTCGTGGCGCGCGCGCGTCAGGCCGACCTGGAGGTCACGCGGGCGCTGTGCCAGGCCGTGTCGGTGGGCGAGACGTTCTTCTTCCGGCAGCCCGAGCACTTCGAGTACCTCGCGCACGCGCTCTTGCCGGAGCGGGTGCGGCAGGGCACGCGGCGCTTCACCGCCTGGAGCGCGGGCTGCGCGACGGGCGAGGAGACGTGGTCGCTCGCGGCGTGCCTGCGCGACATGACCGCGGGGACCTGCATTGAATCGCTCGACGTGCTCGGCACCGATCTCCTCGCGCGCAACGTCTCGGCGGCGCGCATGGGCGTGTACGGCGCCTGGTCCAAGCGCGAGATCGGCCCCATCCTGCACCCGCTGTTCGAACCCGGCTTCGGCGACAAGCCTCCGCTGCGCGTGCACGAGCGGCTGCGCATCGTCACGCGCTTCCACGAGCACAACCTGCTGGACGCCCCGCCGGGCGAGGGCTTCGACGTCATCTTCTGCCGCAACGTGCTGGTGTACTTCGCGCCCGCGCAGGCGCGGCTGGCGTTGGGGCACCTGGCTCGCGCGCTGTCGCCGCAGGGGGTGCTGGTGCTGGGCGCGATGGACGCTCCCGAGGCGCCCGCGGGGATGGAGCGCGTGGGGCCCGCCGAATCGCAGGTGTGGCGGCGGCTGCCCCCGGAGGCGCTGCGCAAGGCGCCCGAGCTGCCGCCGCACCTGCAGCCTCCGCTGCACCTCGACTTCGCGGTGCCGGGCGTGCCGCCCCTCGTGCACCGGCCGCCGGAGCCGGTGGCGCTGCACGTGCGCGCCCTGCTGCTGGTGGAGCGCGGCGAGCGCGCGCTGGCGACCGCGGCGCTCTCGGAGCTGGTCAAGGTCGCGCCCGACTACGTGCCCGGCCTGCTGGAGCGCGCGCTGTGGCACGCGCGAGAGGGCGAGCGCAACGCGGCCGCCACGCTGATGCGCGAGATCCTGCGGCGCACCGACGGGCTGCCGCTGGAGGCGCTCCTGCCCGCGCCCGAGCCGCTCCCGGTCGGCTTCTTCCGTGAGTCCGCAGAGGCCTGGCTCAAGTCAGCGCGCCCGTCGGGAGGTGCCGCGTGAAGCCGACGCCGCGCACGCCGGAGCCGACGCCGCAGGAGCTGCGCGAGCTCCTGGAGCGCCGCGCCGATCGCCTGCGCGCG
>JAFEBC010000842.1 GCA_018266095.1 Deltaproteobacteria bacterium | reverse complement strand
GTTGATGCCGCGCGGGTTCATGAAGTCCTGCTCGGGGCGCGTGATGTTGTAGCGCAGGCCGAGCGCGCCGCGGACGATCTCGTTCGCGGGGGCCTTGTGCACGCCGCGCTCAGAGTCCGAGCGGGCGTAGATGCCGGCCATGTGGCCCGAGGGCGGGACGAAGATGTTGCCCTTCTCCGGGTCGTAGACCTGGATCCACGGGAAGTAGTAGGCGGCGTACTGCGAGTCGCGCGGCTTCGGCATCTTGGCGATGCCTTCCTTGCCGAGCTCCTCAGCAGCGTCGAGGATCGCGAAGCGGTACTTGTTGTTCTCGCAGTGCGAGATGACCGCGTCCTGGATGGCCGGGTCGGACTGGCCAGGCGCCATCACCAGGTTGATCTCGGAGATGTCGTTGAACACGTTCAGGCCGGTGCGGCGGCCAGGACCCTCGTCCTTGCCCATGTAGAGGGCCGGGTTCGGGCCGGACGGAGCCGGGGCGGCGGGCGCGGCGGCGGCGGGAGCCGGCTTGCCAGCCTCGGCAGCCTTCTTCGCGTCAGCGTCCTTCTTCTCCTGCTCCTTGGCGGCCTGCTCGGCCGTCATGGTCTTCGGAGCGACGTTGCAGATGAACGCCTTGGTGCCACCGTTGTTGAAGAAGCCGTAGACCGCGTGGGCCAGGTACGTCGAGTGCGCGAAGTCACCGAACGTGCGGCAGTACTGCGCCCAGTTGGTGATCAGCACGGCCTCGTTGGTCGGGCCGACGTTCGACTCGCCGATGAACGCGGCGGTCGACGTTCCGACGGCCTCGATCGGCTTTGTGCCACGGTCGACTTCTTCGATGTAGACGCCAGGTGAGAGATACGACGTTGCCATTTTACTGCTCCTTCGGTTCAGTGGGTGGAGTCGGCACAAGGGAGGCCGACTCGCGAGGGAACTGCGTGTCTAGATGCAGCTTCATGGTGACCACGTGACGAATATGCAGCTTCTTGACTTCTGCTTCTGACGACACCAAGGACTCGCACTGCGACTGCTCCCGCTACTTCTTCGTTGCCACGATCTTCGGTGGCTTTGCCTCCAGCCCCAGCTCCTTGGCGGCGATGCTTCCTGGGGGCGGGCGGAGAGGATCGAACACATCGATGTGGCGCTCGCGGACCCGGCGGCTGCGGCCGAGCTCCTTGCCAGTGAACAGGCGGGCCTGCGTCGAGTAGGCGGCGGCCACCTTGGTGCCGGCGCCGAGCGGACCGAGGATGGCCTGGGCGCGGCCCATGTCGAACTCGAAGTCGTTCTTCACGTGCAGGTCGTCGCCGCGGAAGAAGGAGTCGCCCTGCAGGTCGTTGCGCTCCAGGCGCGGCTTGTCCAGGAACGCGGACATGCCGATCGCGAGCAGCTCGTGCTCCTCGGCGAGGTCATCCGCGGAGGCGACGAGGATGTAGTTGAGCGTCAGCTCGAGCGGGCGGTTGTAGCGGACCACGTGCATCTCGCCCTTCTCGTCGACGATCTCCTCCTCGATGTGCCACTCCTCACCGCGGCGCGCCGCCATGTGCGTGCGCATCTCGTAGAGGTACAGCACCAGCGAGGGCGTGTTCTTGCGCAAGAACTCCGCGGTGGGCGTGGCCAGAAAGGCCTTCGCCTTGGCGCGCTGAGCCTGCAGCTCGGCGCGCACCACGCCCAGCAGGTTCAGGCCTACATCACGGATGATCTGATACTTCGCCATTCGGACGTTCCTTACCGTCTCAGGATTGCTCCTGACAGGAAGGCTGGATGCTCAAAGGGGTCCCGCCATTTTGAAGGATCCCTTGCTCCTGTCAAGCGCCTTGGTTCGAACATTTGATGCTGCGTTGCGTCTACGAGGGGCCTCCCGACTCCCTGCTGCCCGATTTACTCCTCGATGTTGCCGTCGCTCTTGCCGTCTTGAGAGTCGTTCGACGCGACCTTCTTGTCGTCGTCGTCCGGCTTCTTGGCGAGCAGGTCGTCGAGCTGACCCTGCGTGTTTTCCTCTTGGGCGCTGGTGAGCGGGCCCGCGTCGGGGAGCTCCATGCCGCCCGCCGAGGCCGCACCCGAGGCGCCGCCAGTCGTGGCCGCTGCCACCCCGCCGCCGACCGCGCCCACTGCCGCCACGCCGCCCGCCGCCGCCTCGAGGCCGTCGAGATCCGAGCTCGTGCTCGGCGTGACGAGACCCGGCTGCGCGACCTGATCTGCCTTCGCCTCGCCTGCTGCCGGGGCCGCCGGAGCTGCTGCCGGGGGCGCACCTGCACCCGCCGCAGCGCCTGCAGCTCCGCTTGCGTCTGCCGCGCCGCTCGCAGCGGCCGCGCCCGCGTCGCCGGAGGTCGCCGGCTTGCCGATGCCGCCCGTCTCTGCCTTCGGGTTGCCCTTGGGAGCGCCGCCTGCGTCGTCCGGCTTGCCCGGCTTGCCCGAGGGGCCGTCGCCCGCGATCACAGCATCGCCGCCCAGCTTCGCGTCGCCCGGATCGCCCTTCGCGTCGCCGCTCAGCTTGGCGTCGCCCGGATCGCCCTTGGCCGCCGCGGCATCGCCTGCCGCACCGCCGGCCGCGCCACCCGCGGCACCGCCAGCCGCTCCGCCCGCCGCTGCGCCCGCTGAACCACCCGCCGCGCCGCCCGCCGCCGAGCCCGCTGCCGTACCCGCCGAGGCGCCTGCTCCGGACGCGTCGCCCGAAGCCGCCTTCTGCGTCGTATCGGCCGGGGCGCCTGCACCCGTGGCCGCGCCCGCCGCCGCTCCCGTGGCCGCCTTGTCGGCGTTGCCATCGGCTGCACCTGCGGCTGCTCCGGCTGCCGCGCCACCCGCGACCGGACCCGAGGCTGCTGCTGCCTGGCCCGCCGCGTCGCCTGCCGCGCCCGTCGCCGCGCCTGCTGCCGCATCGGCCGCCGCGCTCTGGCCCTTCGCATCGCCGAGGCCGGCGAGCTTCTCCGCGTCCTGGTTCGCGAGGCCTGCCGCTGCGCCCGCTGCGTCGCCTGCTGCGCCCGCCG
>JAFEBC010000841.1 GCA_018266095.1 Deltaproteobacteria bacterium | reverse complement strand
GACCTCTACGACCCGGACGTGAACATCATGCTGGGCGCGACGTACTTGCAGATGCTGGAGAAGAACTTCTTCGGCAAGCTCAAGGACGAGGAGAACCGGCAGGTGCTGGCCATCGCGAGCTACAACGCGGGGCCGACGCGGGTGAAGCGCGCGGTGGTGGGGAGCCGCGACATCGACGCGATGGCGCCGGAGGACGTGGTCGAGCTGGTGAAGGATCGCGCGCCGGACGAGACGAAGGACTACGTGGTGCGCGTGCGGGGGCGGATGGCGCTGTATCGCAAGCTGTAGCGCGCGGGGCGCGGGCGGGGCGCGGTCGCGATCGTGCGGGCCGCCGCTGTAACGATCGGGCGCGCGGGGCGTCCAACGGGCACCTTCGATGAGGCGCCCATGCTCACGCTCCCTGCCACGCTCGCGATGCTCTTCGCTGCTCCCGTGACCACTCCTGCGCAGCCGGCGCGGGTGCCGGTGCTGCTGGAGCTGTTCACCTCGGAGGGCTGCTCGTCGTGCCCGCCCGCGGACGTGCTCCTGGCGAAGCTGCAGGCGGAGCAGGGCCTCGAGGGCGTGGAGGTGATCGCGCTCTCGGAGCACGTCGACTACTGGAACTACATCGGGTGGTCGGACCCGTACTCGAGCAAGCAGTTCACCGAGCGGCAGCGGACGTACGCGCCGCGCATCTCGGGCGGGCGCGTCTACACGCCGCAGGCGATCGTGGACGGCGAGTACAACCTCGTGGGCAGCGATGGGCCCGGTGTGCGCCAGGCCTTGCTGGCGGCGGCGCAGCGCAAGCGAGGCACGGCGTCGCTCGAGGTGAAGCCGGCCGCGCAGCCGAGGGCGGACCACGCGGACAAGGGTGCGCTCGTCTCGGTGGCGCTGGCCCTGGGTGGCCTCCCCGCGGACGGCGAGGTGTGGCTGGCGGTGGTCGAGGACGGGCTCGTCAGCAAGGTGACGGCAGGTGAAAACGAGGGGCGCACCTTGCCTCACGCGGCGGTGGTGCGCTCGCTGCGGCGGGTGGGGTCGACGAAGGACCGCGGGTTCACGTCCGTGGAAGAGGTGCGGCTCGACGGCGCGTGGAAGCGGGAGGCGCTGCGCGTGATCGCGTTCGCGCAGGAGGCGGGCGGGCCGGTGCTGGCGGCGGGCAGCGCGGCGGTGCCGAAGTAGCTCGCTGGGCGGGCTTGCGCGAAATCGTCTGGCAGCCAGGAATCGAGCCCGCGGCGGGTAGGCAACAGTCGATCACTCGACCGCGCATGGTGAGCATCCCCGTGCGCAACTTGCGCATCAACTTGCGCGCCAAGCGCCGATCGGGAGGTCCGGGTAGGAGTACGTGAGGCCAGATTTACGCCCTGAAATCAAACAGTTGTTGAAGCGCGTGCGACGGCCTGACGCTTGCTCTAGAGGCGCTCGTCTCGAAGTTCCCGGAGCGTCCATGTCGCTGCGCAAGTCACTCCTCGTCAGCCTCTCGCTCTCCCTGGTCCTCGCCTGCGGCGGTCAAGAACCGGCCGGCGCGCAGTTCGACTCCGAGAGCGCTGATCTGACGAGCTCGAACGGCCTCTCCACCAACGGCCTGTCGACCAACGGCCTCTCCACCAACGGCCTCTCGACCAACGGCCTGTCGACCAACGGGATGACGTCCCTGGCGTTCACGACCTGGTTCGCGCTCAACCCCTCGGCGAACGACGTGGTCATGCGCTACGTCGCCAAGTGCGCGCTGCCGAGCGGGCAGAACCTGACCGCCAAGGTCCTGGGCAAGACGTACACCTGGCCGGGCAACCTGGGCCTCCTGCCGGGTTGGTCCAACAACGGGCCGCTCGACTACAACTCGCAGCAGCTCCTCTCGGCCTGCCTCGGGGCCCACCTCAACAAGTACGGTCAGAACGTCAACATCTCGGTGCGCGGTTACGACGCTTGGGGCAACGCCGTCGCGGTGACGCAGGGCGAGGCGCAGGCCTACAGCGTGGAGGAAGCTTGTTTCTACGGGAACCTGTTCGATGGCTCGGGCATTTTCGCTGCTTATTCGGTCAATTCGCCGCTCATCTACGCTGGGAACTCGAGCTTGCGCGCCTGCGCAGCCGACGACGGCGACTGGGGCAACTGCTCGCCCGCGATGTCGAACGCCTACTCCTCGGCGCAGCAGGTGTGCTCGGGCGGGAGCGTCTCGTCGGGGTACTGGAGCTGCGTGCACTGGGGCGTCTCGTATCGGCCGGTGTGCGTGAAGCTGCTGCCGTCGCAGATCAACGCGTGCGGCGACGGGATCTGCCAGTCGACGGAGAGCTGCTACTCCCCGTTGCTGGGCACGGGCTGCGAGGCGGACTGCGGTCGCTGCGCTCGCTAGAGACCAACGCCATGATCGATCTCGACCTTGCAGAGCTGGCGAGGGATCGCCAGGAACATCAAGAGGCCGTGCGTCACTATGACCGTGCGCTGGCCGCGCTGCCCGGGTCCGACACGGCCCGGCGGATGGTGGCGCACCGCGGACGCGGGTCCTGCTTGTACCGGCTGGGACGCGGCGTGGAGTCGACGGCGGACTACGTCGAGGCGCGGCG
>JAFEBC010000840.1 GCA_018266095.1 Deltaproteobacteria bacterium | reverse complement strand
CATCATCTCGGCGCCGGCCAAGGGTGAGGAGACGCCGACGTTCGCGTTCGGCATCAACCACGAAGGCTTCGACGTGAAGGCGCACCACGTGATCTCGAACGCGTCGTGCACGACCAACTGCCTCGCGCCGGTGTCGAAGGTGCTGCTCGAGTCGTTCGGCATCGAGCGCGGCTTCATGACGACGATCCACAGCTACACGAACGACCAGCGCATCCTCGATCTCGCGCACGATGATCTGCGGCGCGCGCGCGCGGCGGCGCTCTCGATGATCCCGGCCAGCACGGGCGCGGCCAAGGCCATCCACCTCGTGCTGCCGCAGCTCAAGGGCAAGCTCAAGGGCACCAGCATGCGCGTGCCGACGCCGAACGTGTCGGTCATCGACCTGACCGTGGAGCTCTCGAAGGCGGTCACCAAGGAAGAGATCAACGCGGCGTTCAAGGCGGCGGCGTCGGGCGCGCTCAAGGGCGTGCTGGCGTACACCGAGGAGCCGACGGTCTCGGTGGACTACAACCACGACCCGCACTCGGCCATCTTCGACGCCACGTCCACCTCGGTGGCGGAGGGCGGCAAGCTCGTCAAGGTCTTCGCTTGGTACGACAACGAGTGGGGCTTCTCGAACCGCATGGTCGACATGGGCCAGTTCGTGGCCTCGAAGCTGTAGTCGATCACCACCCGGCTCAACGCACCTGCGAGACACCGCGATGATCAAGTCGATCGACCAGCTCGAGCTCGCCGGCAAGCGCGTCTTCATCCGCGTCGACTTCAACGTGCCCCTCGACAAGAAGACGGGCGCAGTGAAGGACGACGCGCGCATCCGCGGCGCGCTGCCGACCATCCAGTACGCGCTGGCCAAGAAGGCGAAGGTCATCCTGGCCTCGCACCTGGGCCGGCCGGACGGGCAGGTGGTGCCGGCGATGTCGCTCGAGGGCGCGGGCGCGCGGCTGTCGGAGCTCTTGGGCTCCGACGTGCTGCACGCGGACGATTGCGTGGGCGACGGCGTGAAGAAGCTCGCGGCGGATCTGCGCGAGGGCCAGGTGCTCCTGCTCGAGAACCTGCGCTTCCACGCGGAGGAGGAGGCCAACGACGACGGCTTCTCCAAGGAGCTGGCCGCGCTCTGCGACATCTATGTCGATGACGCGTTCGGCACGGTGCACCGCGCGCACGCGAGCACGGTGGGCATGGTGAAGCAGCTCGCCGACAAGTCGCAGAAGGCCGCGGGCTTCCTGGTGGCGAAGGAGCTCAAGCACCTCGGGCCGCTGCTCAAGAACCCGGCGCGGCCGTACGTGGCAGTGCTCGGCGGCGCGAAGGTCTCGGACAAGATCAAGGTCATCGATCAGCTCCTCGGCAAGGTCGACACGCTGCTCGTGGGCGGCGCGATGGCGTACACGTTCCTGGCGGCGCGCGGCGTGAAGGTCGGCGCCTCGCGCGTCGAGAAGGACAAGCTCGAGCTGGCCACGCGCATCTTGGAGAACGCGGGCAAGAAGGGCGTCGAGGTGCTCTTGCCCAAGGATCACGTGGTCGCGGCCGAGCCCAAGGGCGGCATCGCCACCGAGATCGAGGCGGGCACCATCAGCGACGGCAAGATGGGCCTCGACATCGGGCCCAAGGCCATCGTGGAGTTCTCGCGCAAGGTGCTCGCGGCCAAGACGGTCTTCTGGAACGGCCCGATGGGCATGTTCGAGGTCGCCGAGTATTCGACCGGCACCAAGGCCGTGGCGCAGGCGCTGGTCGAGGCCACGCAGGCGGGCGCGCAGACCATCGTGGGCGGCGGCGATTCGGCCGCGGCGATCGCCGAGTTCGGCCTGGCCGACAAGGTGTCGCACGTGTCCACGGGCGGCGGCGCGTCGCTCGAGTTCCTCGAAGGCCGCGAGCTGCCGGGCGTGGCCGTGCTGGAGCAGTAGACGTAGCGTCGTCCGCGCGGCATCGTCAGCGGCTGGTTCGAGCATCGCCATCCATCGGAGACACCCATGCGGCGCAAGTTCGTCTGCGGCAACTGGAAGATGTTCAAGACCGGCAGCGAGGGCGCGGACCTCGTGCGCGAACTGCGTCAGCGCGTGAGCACGCAGGCGCAGATCGCGGTGGCGCCGCCGTTCACGGCGCTGGAGAGCGTGAAGCAGGCGCTCGCGGGCGCGTCGATCCAGCTCTTCGCGCAGAACTGCCACTTCGAGAAGCAGGGCGCGTTCACCGGCGAGGTCTCGGCGCCGATGCTCAAGGCGCTCGGCTGCGACGGCGTCATCCTCGGGCACAGCGAGCGGCGCCAGCACTTCGGCGAGACCGACGAGACGGTGAACAAGCGGCTCAAGGCCGCGCTCGAGGCGCAGCTCCACCCGATCGTGTGCATCGGCGAGACACTGGCGGAGCGCGAGGCGAACCGCACTTGGGAGGTGGTGTCGCGGCAGATCCGCGGCGCCTTCGCGGGCCTGGACGCGGCGACCATCGCGCGCACCACGCTGGCCTACGAGCCCGTGTGGGCCATCGGCACTGGCAAGACGGCCACCACCGCGCAGGCGCAGGAGGTCCACGCGCAGATCCGCGGCCTCTTGCGCGAGCTCGCGGGCCAGGCCGGCGCCGACGCGATCCGCATCCAGTACGGTGGCAGCGTGAAGCCGGAGAACGCCGCGGAGCTCATGGCGCAGCCCGATGTCGACGGCGCGCTGGTGGGCGGCGCGAGCCTCAAGGCGGACGACTTCGCCCGCATCATCGCTGGGGCCAGATAGCGCCAGCTCCTCCGCGCGCGTCCTGCTCGCAGCGAAGTGTCCACTGGTGGACTGCGTTTGATCCGCGACCTTCGACGTGCCT
>JAFEBC010000083.1 GCA_018266095.1 Deltaproteobacteria bacterium | reverse complement strand
GATGATGGTGAACAGCCACTCGCTGCCCGCCACCTTCATGATCGACGCCTCGAGCACGTACTCCTCGATCGCGTGCATCACGCCGAGGTCGTACTTCGCGTCCGCCTTGTCGAGCCGCGCGATCTGCTCGTCAATCAAGCCCGCCGCGCGGTACGTCATCGATTCGCACGCGTAGATCTGCGCCGCCGCCCGCGCCAGCTTCTCGCGGATGAGCCCGAAGCCCACGATGCTCTTGCCGAACTGCTTGCGCTCGCTCGCGTACTGCGCGCCCACGCGGAAGGTGTGCTTCATCCCGCCGATCGACAGCGCGCCCAGCTTGAGCCGCCCGATGTTGAGGATGTTGAACGCGATCTTGTGGCCCTTGCCGATCTCGCCGAGCACGTTCTCGACCGGGATCTTCGCGTCCTCGAAGATGAGCGGCGTGGTCGACGACCCGCGCAGGCCGAGCTTGTGCTCCTCGCGGCCGGTCGAGAAGCCGGGCGTGCCGCGCTCGACGATCATCGCGGTGAACTTGTCGCCGTCGATCTTGAGGAACACCACGTACACGTCGGCGAAGCCGCCGTTGGTGATCCACATCTTGCCGCCGTTGACCACGTAGTGCGTGCCGTCGGCCGAGAGCTTGGCCACCGTGCGCGCGCCGAGCGCGTCCGAGCCCGACCCGGCCTCGCTGAGCGCGTACGCCGCGACCTTCTTGCCGCTGGCGAGCTCGGGCAGGTACTTGGCCTTCTGAGCGGGCGTGCCGAAGAAGACGATGGGCAGCGAGCCGATGCCCGTGTGCGCGCCGAACGTCGTGGCCCACGAGCCGTACCCGCCCTGCGACTCGCCGACGAGCATCGAGGTGGTCTTGTCGAGCCCCAAGCCGCCGAACGCCTCGGGGATGTCCACGGACAAGAGGCCCAGCTCGCCGGCCTTGTCGAGGAGCTGCTTCAACATCGCGTCGTTCTTCTTCTCGATGACCTCCGCCTGCGGCATCACGTCCTTCATGGTGAAGTCGTGACCCGTGCGGAAGAACTCGCGCTGCTCGGCGGTGAACGTCTCCGGCGTCACGAACTGCCGCGTGCCCACAGGCGCGAAGAGGAACCCGCCGCCCTTGCCCGCTGCCCGCTCGACGTCCGAAAGCTCCGTGACTTGCTCTGCCATGACCGCCTCCAGGTCGTCCTGAATGAATGTTCATTCAGTTGACGCCGTGCGGCATATGTAGCAGCGGGCCAGGGCAGCCGCAACCGTGGAAACACGTGATCTGGAAAGGGGGAGACAAAGCAAAAAGCTTCACAAGGAGGAAGGGAGTAAGGGGTCCTGGCCCTTGTTGCGGGCGCGAACTCAGTTCCGCGTCAGGAGTTTTCTGGCCTCAAACGAAACGAGATCCAGGACCGACGTCTTCATCCCTGAAGTCACGGAAGAAATCCCTTCCTCCTTTCCTCCTTGTGAAGCAGTTGCAGTTGCCGTTGCGGTTCCAGATGTCCGCTCCCTGACCGTTGCAGCGGGTCGGGCTCCTGTGGTTTCTGGCGCGGCATGTCCGGCCTCGACGAACTCGCCCGCGCGCGGCTCGCGCACATTACGGAGCGGGGGCACTTGCGAGGCCTCGAACCGCTCTCGGCGCGGCGCGGGGCTGTCGCGGTGCTGCAGTCGGGCGAGGAGCTCGTCAACTTCAGCTCGAACGACTACCTCGGCCTGGCCACTGATCCGCGGCTCGCTGCGGCGCTCTCACGCGGGGCCGCGCAGCACGGGAGCGGCGCCGGGGCCAGCCGGCTCGTGTGCGGGGACTTCGACGCGCACCACGCGCTCGAGCGCGCCATCGCCGATCTCGAGGGCACCGAGGCCTCGCTCCTCTTCAACTCGGGCTACGCGGCCAACTGCGGCCTCATCCCCGCGCTCGTCGGCCCGGGCGACCTCATCGCGTCCGACGCGCTCAACCACGCGAGCCTCATCGACGGCTGCCGCCTCTCGCGCGCGAGCGTGGAGGTCTACGCGCACGGCGACCTCGACGTGCTCGGGCGCATCCTCGCGCAGGCCTCACGCGCGCGGCGCCGCCTCGTCCTCACCGACACCGTCTTCTCCATGGACGGCGACCGCGCCCCGCTCGCAGGTCTCGCTGCGCTCTGCGACAAGCACGGCGCCCTGCTGGTGGTCGACGAGGCGCACGCCACCGGCATCCTCGGCCCACGCGGCGCAGGCCTCGTCGCCGCGCTCGGCCTCGGAGCGCACGTCGACGCGCGCATGGGCACGCTCTCCAAGGCGGCCGGCCTCGTCGGCGCGCACGTGTCGGGCTCACGGCTCCTGCGCGACCTGCTCATCAACCAGGCGCGCACGCTCATCTTCTCCACCGCGCTCCCGCCCGCGATCTCCGTGGCCGCGCTGGAGGCCACCCGCATCATCACGAGCCCCGAGGGCGACGCGCTGCGCACGCGGCTCTTCGACAACGTGACGACGCTCGCCCAGGGCCTTCAAGCCATCGGCGTCCCCGCGCGCACCGACTCGCCCATCTTCCCCGTGGTCACCGGCTCGCCCGAGAGCGCCGTGCACGCGATGCTCCACTTGCGCAGGCGCGGAATCCTGGCCAAGGCCATCCGCCCGCCCACGGTGCCCGAGGGCACGAGCCGCCTGCGCATCGCCGTCTCGGCCGCGCACACGAAGGATCAGCTCTCCGCGCTCGTCGACGCCTTGCGCACGATCTGATCCGCACCCGACGCGAGCCCCGACATGCGCGCCCTCCTGTTCGACATCGACGGAACGCTCACCAAGAGCCACGGCGCCGGCACCCGCGCGCTCGCCGCCACGCTGCACACGCGGCCCCGCGCGAGCGAAGAGTTGAAGCGCATGCGCCTCGACGGCATGACCGACCGGGCCATCGTGCGCATCCTGCTCGCCGCCGAGCTGGGCCACGCCGAGCCGCTCGCCGACGCGTCCGTTCCGAGCAGCCAGCCAACCACTGCTCCGCCCGCCGCGCCGCATGAGATGGTGTCCAACGTACACGATCTCCCCGGCCC
Organism: Deltaproteobacteria bacterium; assembly: GCA_018266095.1. Taxonomy (GTDB): domain Bacteria; phylum Myxococcota; class Myxococcia; order Myxococcales; family 40CM-4-68-19; genus CAIWCD01. The sequence goes on along the minus strand of JAFEBC010000083.1, from coordinate 559 downwards.
GCCCACCATCACCGAGCGCGCGCGGTCCATCTCCAGCGCCGCCATCGAGGGCGTGATCGACGGCTACCTCACCGCGCTCGCCCACGAGTGCAAGCAGCTCGCGTACAAGCCGCAGCCCGGCATCCCCGCGCTCCTCGACGCGCTCAGCCAGCGCACCGACGTGCTCCTCGGCCTCTGCACCGGCAATGTCGTGAAGGGCGCCGAGCTCAAGCTCACCGCCGCCGGCCTCTGGCACCACTTCAGCTTCGGCGGCTTCGGCTCTGACGATGAATCGCGGCCCGAGCTGGTCAAACACGCGGTCCAGCGCGCCCGCGACCGCGGCGCCACCGAGTTCCTGGTGATCGACGACACCCCGCGCGGCGTGCTCGCGGCCCACGAGGGCGGCGCCAAGGCCTGCGGCGTCGCCACCGGTCGCTGGAGCGTGCACGACCTGCGAGTGCACGGCGCGGAGATGACGATCGAGTCCTTCGCCGACCTCGATCGCAGCCTCGCGCTGCTCTTGGGCCCGCTGTAGTTCTCGCGGGACCGCGGCGCGCCTGGTCTAATTCGCCTCCGCCAT
>JAFEBC010000839.1 GCA_018266095.1 Deltaproteobacteria bacterium | reverse complement strand
GATGGCGCGCAGGCGCCGCGTGAGCGAGCGGGCCATGAGCCAGGCCGCCCCCGTGCCGAAGAGGAGCGCCGCGAAGCCCGCCAGGAGCGCGCTGCGCAGGACCGCCCGCCGCGAGTCCTGAAGGCGCGCCAGCGAGAGCTCCAGCACCAGCGTGCCGCGCGGCCCCTCCAGCGACACCACCGGCGTGATGCTGACCACGCGCTCGGGCAGGTTCAGCACCCGCTGCTGCGTGACGCCCCCGGCCTGCGCGGTCCAGTCGCCCATAAGGCCGCTCTGCTGCAGCACCTCGCCCGCCTGCGTGAAGAGGGCGAGGCCCACCACGTCCGGGTCCGCCGAGAGCGACTCGAAGACCTCGCGCGCGGTGGCCTTGTCGTGAAACGCGATCGCCGACGCGACCTGCGCCGCCACCAGGTTCCCGTACGTCGCCGCCTTGCGGTGGAGCTGCTTGCGCAGGGCGTCCACCTCGCGCGCCGGGAAGTAGAGCACGAGGCCACCCACGACCAGCGCGAGGATGGCGGCGGTGACTCCGACGAGCTTCTCGAACAGCGTGAGCCCGCGGCGCGGCTCCCGATCGCCTGGGGCCTGTGCGCGCGGAGATGGGGGCGGCGGGGTGGACACGTGGTCTCCACACCGAGAATCGACCCCTCGCCCAAGGACTGAAGGTCAGACTGTTGGCACCCCAACACCCGCCGCGGCCAGCGCCAGGCGCTCTTGGACGCGCCGCGCCCACTCAGGCTCCAGCTCGACGCAAGCGGCTGATCTCCCGAGCCTCAGCGCCGCCGCCGGCAGCGACCCCGAGCCCGCGAAGCAGTCGAGCACCAGGTCGCCGGGGCGCGTGTAGGTGCGCAGCACAGGCTCGAGCACACCGAAGGGCTTGTGGTTCGGATGCGAGCCCCACCGCGCCGCCTCGCCGTCGTCGTCGTACCCGGCCACCACGCTCCAGGTGCGCGCGGGCGCCTCGATGGGCAGCGCAGGCAGCGGCTCGCGCAAGAGCACGAGGGCCACCTCGTACACGCGCAGGAGGATCTCGTTGCCGTCCTTCTCCGTGCCCCGCTTGGCCCACACGAACTCGCCCGCGAGGTGCCCGTACCCGTGCGCGCGCGCCACCGCGCGGATGGGCTCCTTGCCGAGAAAGTTCGTCCAGACGACGAGCGGCGCCCCCGGCACGAGCTGCGCGATGGCCTTCGGCAGCCACTCCTCGGTGAACCGGCGATAGCTGCGCACGTCCTCGAAGCGCCGCAGCGGCCCGCGCTCGATCTTGCGGTCCTTCGGATCGCGCAGGTCGCCGCCCTTGCGCCGACGCTCGAGCAGGCAATACGGCGGGTCGGTGTGCAAGAGGTGCGCTTTGCGGCCCTCGAGCGCCCGCTTGTAGGCATCGTCCGTGCGCGAATCGCCGTTCACGCAGCGCGCGAACAAGCCCGGCCCGCCGCTCTGGGTCTCGTGCTCAGACACGCTTGCCCGCCCACATCCCCAGCGCCACCGCGCCGAACCCGAGCAGGCACGACGCCAGCACGTATCCCAGCGCCTGCAGCCGCATCCCCTGGTTCGCCAGCGAGAGCGTCTCCAATTCGAACGACGAGAACGTCGTGTACCCGCCCAACACGCCCACCATCAGCAACAGCCGCCCCGGGTGCCCCGCGCCTTCCCCCGACCACATCCCGCCCAGAAATCCAATCGCGAGCGAGCCCGTCACATTGATCACGAACGTCCCCAGCGGCAGCCCGCGCCCCAAGGGATAGAGGACATTCGCCACCAGATAACGCAGCACCGAGCCGAGGGCACCACCCGAGGCCACCAAGAGAAGCTGCCGGACCGAAGGCATGCAGCGACCGCTATCACGAAACGCCGTCACATGATCCAAGAGGGGTCCTGGGGCGTGGGGAGGCTCACGACGCTCTCTCCGCATGATCCAAGAGCGGTCCCGGGGCGTGGGGAGGGATTGCGCCCGACTGAGGCGCGGCAGCACCGCACGTTGAACGAAGTGCCCAGCACCTCGCGGACGCGAGGTGCCGGTCGTGCCGCAGGCCTCCCGGAGGGCGCAACCCTCCCCACGCCCCGGGACCGCGGAGTTCCAAGATCATGACCGATGCAGCTAGAAAGCGACCCGCGCCCCAACCGCAGCCGAGAGCGGCGTCCCGCGCACATACGCCGTGCGGAGGTACCGGTAGTCGTAGATGAGCGCCTCCGGATTGTCCCGCGCGAGGACGTTCTGGAAGTCCACGTAGAGCTGCATGTTGAACAGGTCGCTCACCCAGACGTTGTTCACCTCGAAGTCGATCTGCACGAACGTCGGCAGCCGGTCCGTGCCCAGCGGGCTCTGCGCCGCCACGTAGTCGCCGCTGTCGGCGTTGAAGGTCACCCGCGTCAGCGTGGTCAGAGGGTTCCCGCTGGCGATGCGCACCTTGCTGGCGAACTCCACGTACGGCGAGAGCCGCAGGCCCAGCAGCATGGTGAACACGTGCGGCTGATCGAACGGCGTCGCCTCCCACACCTCGCCGCGCCGCGCCTGCTGCCGCGACTGCGAGAGCGTGTACGAGACCCAGCCGTACACCTTCCCCGTGAGCTCCTTGCGGATGAGCAGCTCGAGCCCGTACGCCTCACCGCGGCCCGAGTTGGCGAGCAGCGGGTTCGAGTACGTCCCGTCCGGCAGCCGCGCCGCCGCCACCGGGAACACGAGGTTCTGGCGCCACACGTGCCAGCCCTCGATCTTGAAGGACCAGTCCGCGTTCACGCGCTGCTCGAGCCCGCCGCCCACCTGGTCTGCGCGCAGCGGCAAGAGGCCCGGGTTGCCCGTGTTCCCGTCGAGCTGCGCCGCCTGCGGGGCCTGGTGATACACGCCCCAGTAGCCGAAGAACGCCGCGCCGGTCCAAGCGCCCACGCGCGCCCACACGCGCGGGTCCGTGCGCAGGAACGTGCGCCCCGTGTAGTGCACCACGTCGACGCGCACGCCCGGGGTCAGCTTCAGCGGGCCCGCGCGCAGCTCGGTCTCCAGATACTCCGCGAAGCTCTCGAAGAGCTGCAGCCCCTGCACCTGTTTCTGCTCCGCGTTCGGCGCCCCCAGCCCGCGTAGCTGCTCGTCGAAGAGCAGGTCCTGCTGGTAGCTCACGCGATCGAAGGTGATGTCCGTGCCGCCGCGCACGTCCAGGAAGCGGGCCGGCTTCCACCCCAGCTCGATGCGCCCGCCGCTCGAGAACGCCGACGAGCTCGCCGTCTGCGGCCGCGCCGCCTGCACCTGCCCCAGGAGCGTGGTGCCCGACGTGTCCCAGCCGATGGCCGGCGCCACCGTGAGCGAGAGCGCGTCGCCGATGCCGTGCTCCCACGCGAGCCGCGCGCGGTGAAAGCCGTTCTGCTGGTTGTCGGAGATGTTCACCGAGCCGCGCTGGTCGCCGATGGTGTCGAGGTGGTCGTTGCTGCCGAAGATCGTGAGCTGCAGCCGGTCGTGCTCGCCGAGCTTGTGATCGACGCGGCCCTGATAGTCCCAGTACACCGGCACCGCCTGCGAGGTGCCCGCGGGCAGGATGAGCTTGATGAGCGGGTTCACGTACGAGACGCGCCCGCCCACGGCGAACTGCGTGGACGCGTCGACGGGCCCCTGCAGGTACGCGCTCGACTTCTGCAGGTCGATGGACGCGCCGCCGTGGTAGCGCTCGGCGTCGCCCTTGCGCGTGGTGACCGCGACCACGCCCGCGAGGTTGCGCCCGTAGTACGCGCCCGCCCCGCCCGGATAGAAGTCGATGCGGTCCACCATGTCCTCGCCCAGCACGCTCGGCCCCTGCAGCAGGTGGTAGAGCTGCGGGATGCGCTGGCCGTCCACGTACGCGCCCGTGTCCTGCGCGTCCCCGCCGCGGACGATG
>JAFEBC010000838.1 GCA_018266095.1 Deltaproteobacteria bacterium | reverse complement strand
GCTCCTCCTGCCCCTCGCGCTCCTGTCTCTGTGCGCGCTGCATGTGGGCCTCGTGCGCAAGCACGGCGTCACCCCGCCTCCCGGCCTCACGGGCGAGGCCAAGAACCGCCGCGCCACGTTCTTCCCCGTGCAAGCGCTCTACGACGCCTGCTTCTCGCTCGCGCTCCTGCTCGGCCTGGTCGCGTTCGCGATCGCGAAGCCCGCGGGCCTGCTCGGCCCAGCCGACGCCTCGGCGCAGATGCCCGCGCGCCCCGATTGGGTCTTCCTGCCGCTGTTCCAGCTCTTGAAGCTGTTGCCGTCCGCGCTCGAGGGCGCCGTCGCGCTGCTCATCCCGCTCGTGCTGTTGGGGCTCCTCGCCGCCCTGCCCTTCCTCGACAAGAAGCGGCGCTCGAACGAGACCTGGAAGGACCGCCTGCCCATCGTGGGCGCGCTGACCGCGGTGCTCGCGATCACGCTCGTCCTCGGCCTCGTCTCCAAGGCCCATGACTCCGGCGACGACGCCTTTCAGGCCTCGATGGCGCAGGCGACCGACCGCGCGCAGGTGGCGATGGCGCTGGGCACCAACGGCGTGCCGCCGCAGGGCGCGCTCTTCCAGGTGCACGACCAGCCGCAGATGCGCGGCGAGCGGCTCTTCCAGAAGAAGTGCCTGAGCTGTCACAAGGTCGGCGACGCGGGCACGCGCTACGGCCCGGAGCTGTCCGGCTATCTCTCGCGTGCGTGGATCCGCGGCGCGCTGGTGCACCCGGAGGAGCCCGAGTACTGGGGCAAGACCGGCATCATCGGCATGGAGACCTTCGAGTCGCTGGGCGAGCAGAACCTGTCGATCCTCGTCGACATGCTGCACTCCTTGCGCACGGTCACGGGCGGCCCCGAATCGATCCCGCCCGCGCACGCCACCGCGCTCAAGCTCTTCGAGCAGCACTGCGCCGACTGCCACACGCTCAAGCCCAACGAGAAGTCGCCGGGCCCGTCGCTCGTGCGCTGGGGTTCGGATCCGTGGCTGCGCGCGATGATCAACGACCCGTCGGTGCCGTTCCTGTACGGCGCGCAGAACAAGATGCCGCACTTCGGGGACGAGCTTGAGGCGAAGGAGATCGACGACCTCGTGGCGTACCTGCGCACGCTGGAGCCCTTGGCGGCGCCGAAGCTGCCGAAGGTGGCGAAGGCGCGGAGCAAGAGGTAGGCGCTAGGGCTTCGGGGCTTTGCGCTTGCGGAGATCGGCCAACTCCGCGCGGCGCTGCGGGAGCCGGACCTCGCGGAATTTCTCGGGCAGCCGCGGGTCTTCCAGCGTGGCTTCGGAGACGTCGATGCCAAACTTGAAGAACACGTCGAGGCCGTAGGGTGTGGCGGCGAGGTCGAAGACCTCTTCGTTCATTCTCAGCACAGCCCGGTGCGCGTCCTTTTCGGAGAGATCAGGGGCGTTCATCACCGTACGGGCGAAAGCTCTTGCGCAAGCGATGGCGGCCTTGAGTTGCCTGAACGCGTGAGGCGTCTGGTACCCAGGAAGGCCGCCGGTGTTCCAGACGCGACTCTTCAGGAGATCCAGAGGATGCAGGATGTGAAAGCTCTGCCCCGTTGGCTTGTCTTGTTCATCGAGGAGTTCCAGCGTCTGCTTGCGCTTGTGAATCGCCGCTGACGTCAGTCCGTGAGGTTGATCGATGAAGTCGATCCAGCGCTCATTGCCTCGCTCGTCGACGTAGTCCACGACGCCGACCGTCGGTGTGTTCGCGTCATCGATCGTGGGCTCACTGAGCTTGCCGACGAGTCGCTTGGCCGCGATACGAACCGTGGCGATCGTGGCGCAGAAGTCCGTGTCGCGCGAGCCCAACACCGCCGCGTCGATGCCTGTTTCCGCACGAAAGTACTCGGCCCACACTGCGACAGCTTGCCCTCCCACCAAGATCGCGTGTTCCGTGACCTCGTTGCCCAAACGACGCATGAGCAGCCGCGCGTCGATGTGGCTGACGAGGTCGGAAGGCGTCACACGAGAGAAGACTTGTTGAGAATCAGTCGCACCTTGAGCGCGGCAAATGCCTCATTCTTGCGCTTGATCTCGGCGACGCTGCGGCGTCCTTCCGCAAGATCGCGTTCGTCTTGCTCGCGCTGCTCGCGCTTCTCACGCTGGATCTCAGCGATCCGGCTTGGTTTGCTACGCGCTCCCATGCCTGGATGATAGGCGACGAATCGGCGCTCAGCAAGACACGCCGGGCTGCTGCTAAACTGAGGATGTGAGACTGATTCCGCTCTACCTCGCCGCCGTCATCCTTGCCTCGAGCGCCGCCCGCGCCGACGACCCCGTCACGCCCGCCGACGCCGCAACTCTCTGGAAGAAGCGCTGCTCCCTCTGCCACGGCCTCGATGGCCGCGGGCCCGCCGATCCCGACAAGGCCGACAAGATCGCCGACCTCACCTCCAAGGCCTGGCAGAAGGCGCACACCGACGCGCAGATCTTCACCGTCATCGCCGACGGCGTGCCCAAGACGCACATGCGCGCGTACCGCTCGAAGCTCACCGAGGACGAGCTCAAGGCCCTGGTCGCGCACATCCGCACACTCGGCAAATAGCGCCCGCGATCAGACGTTTGGGCCCTCGGTCGATTGACGCATCGCGCGTTGACGAGACGCGGCATCCAAGCGAATTTCGCGCCCTCGAATCGCGCCGCCCCACCGAAGACGTTCTCGCACTTGGAGGCTCTTTGAGCACCGCCCGCCCTGCACAGACCGCCGCGCGCCGTTCCATCTACACGGAGGCGATGGAGGTCTTTCATCGCGCGGCCGATCTCACTGGCCTCGACCACCGCGTGCGCATGGAGCTCGAGGAGCCCGACTACGAGCACATCTTCTATGTGACCGTGAAGCTGCACACGCGCCTCGTGCCGCTGCCGGCCACCGAGGCGGAGCCGTACAAGGATCTCGGCGACTCCGAATTGCTCGCGGACGGGCTCGAGCCGCTGCTCGACGGCTCGTACGTGTTCAAGCGGCGCTCGCTCATCGGCGCGCACGTGCAGATGCGCGACGGCGTGATCCGCCTCAAGGGCAAGGGGCTCTACAAGGTGCTGCCGGGGCGGCCCGAGCGCTTCAAGGGCTACCGCGTGCAGCACAACCAGGCGCGCGGGCCGTACAAGGGCGGCATCCGTTATCACCAGGATGTGTCGCTCGACCTGTTCAAGATCCTCGCGGCCGAGATGACGTGGAAGACGGCCATCGCGGACGTGCCGTTCGGAGGCGGCAAGGGCGGCATCAAGGTCGATCCGCGCTCGCTGTCCTCGGAGGAGCTCGAAGCGCTGACGCTGCGCTAAATGTACAAGCTCAAGCCGCTGGTGGGCCCGAACCTCGACATCCCCGCGCCCGATGTCGGCACCGACGCGAACATCATGGGCCTCATGCTGCGTCAGTTCACCGACGGCGAGCGCGAGCGGCACGCGCTGCGCGGCGTGATCACCGGCAAGGACACGCGCATCGGCGGCTCCGAGGGCCGCGTGAAGGCCACGGGCCAGGGCCTCGCGTACACGGTGCAGGAGTGGTTCCAGGAGCGCAACGCCACGCCGCAGGGCTCGACGTTCATCGTGCAGGGCTTCGGCAACGTGGGCTCGAACGCGAGCGAGATCCTGAGCGGCCTGGGCGCGAAGCTGCTCGCGGTGAACGACGCGGGCGGCACCATCTTCAACGCGCACGGCATCGACGTGCAGGACCTGATCGCGTACGTCTACGACAACCCGGCCAACCTGCGCCGCACGGTGGCGGGCTATCCCAAGGCGCAGGCGATCAACAAGAGCGACTTCTGGGCCATCCAGGCGGACATCGCGCTCCCGTGCGCGCTGGGCGCGGAGATCAACGGCGAGGTGGCCGAGCTGCTCAACGTGAAGCTGGTGGCCGAAGGCGCGAACGGGCCGACGACGCCTGAGGGCGATCGCGTGCTGCAGGATCGCGGCATCGAGCTCATCCCCGACATCATCGCCAACGCGGGCGGCGTGACGGTGAGCTATTACGAGTGGATCCAGAACAAGCGCATGGAGCACTGGAGCGAGCTTGAGGTAAACTCGCGGCTCGAGCAGGCGATCAAGAGCAACTACCGCATCATCCGCGACATCTCGCGGAACACGCCGCGGCGCACGTCGACGCACAACTCGGCGCGGTACGCGATCGGCAAGCCGTGTGACATGCGCACGGCGGCGATGGTGCTGGCGCTGAAGCGCATCGAGGCGCACTACCTTCTCGAGGGGTTCTCGCAGTAGGCGGAGGCCCGGCGGCGTTGCGCGGCTGCCGCTACCGGTCCGCGAACTTCTGCGCGAGCAGCGCGGCGATGGCGTTCGCGTTCTCTTCCTCGGCCTGGCGCAGCTGCTGGCCGCCCGTGACCAGCGTCTCCGCGAACACGAGCGCGCCCGTCGCGGCCTCGCGCACGCGGTAGCGCACGGCCACCACGTGCCAGTGGCCCGGGTAGACCTGCTGCCCGATGCGCTCGGCGGACAGCTCGAAGCCGGCCTTGTCCGCGCTCGACGGCGAGAGCACGGACGAGAACGTGTTCGTGGGCAGGAGCGTGTCGCGCAGGCGCTTGCCGAAGTCCTCGTTGCTCTGCGCCGCGTCGCGATCGAAGCCCGTGGGCGCGTCCACGCGCAGCGACACCTTGCCCGCGTGGGCCGGCATCGTCTGCGGCGCCGCTTGGATCACGGGCCTCGCGATCGGGTGCGCGAGCGCGTCCGCGATGGCGTCCGCGGCGTCGGCGACACAGAGCGCGAGCGGCTCGTCCTTCGCGTACACGGTGCTCAAGCGTTCGCCGACCACGCCGCCGTTCTTGCCCACGAGCCACGTCAGCATCACGCACGAGCGCGCGGGCTTGTTGGCGGCCGCGAGCGCCTGCGGATAGCCCGCGGTGGTGAACTCCTTGACCTCGGGCACGCCCGCCGGCGGCGGTCCGGTGAAGATGACGAGCTGGCTCTTCACGAGGAGGTCGGCCTTGTCCGCGGGCGCGAGCGGGACCTGACGCGCGATGAGCGCCCTCTCCAGCGCAGGTCCGATCGGCCGGGCGAGATCGTTCCCCAGGGGCTCCTCGCCGCGCCAGACCGCCGGCGACACCGCGATGGTCTGCCCCGCGGCCACGCCCGCTCCGGGCTCGAGCTTCAGCGCCGCGCGAGAGGTCGCACACGCGAAGGTCAGCGACGCCCACATCAGCACCACGCTCGCGCGGCGCGCCTGCACGCCGAGATTCGCCATGAACACTCCAGCGTTCCGACAGAGTGAGGCCAACAGGGGAAGTGTACCACCTCCCCGACGTTGGGCCCCTTGGTTCGACCCGTCACCTGCCTGTTACAATT
>JAFEBC010000837.1 GCA_018266095.1 Deltaproteobacteria bacterium | reverse complement strand
TCCAGCATCATCGCCGCCATCGGCTCCGGCATCGGTCCCCGCATCACCTCCCGCGTCCGTGCCTGCGTCGATGCCCGCGTCGTCTCCAGCGTCGGTGCCCGCGTCTGCGCCCGCGTCGTTCCCGGCGTCTCCCGCATCCGCGCCCGCATCGTCTCCGGCGTCGGCGCCCGCGTCTCCCGCGTCCACACCTGCATCGATCCCAGCGTCACTCCCGGCATCGCCGGCGTCAGCGCCCTGGCCACCATCGGGCCGCGGCTGAGTCGTCTGTGAGCACGCCGCGAGAGCGACCGCGAACGCAATGACCAACGTTCGTGGCGCGCTCAGGCGCACACTCCGTCCGCGCGGGCTCGTTTCGGTGCCAAGCATGGGCCAAATCGTAGACCCGGCCGGGTCTCCGCTCAAAATGGCGGGCTTCCCTCTCACTCCAAGCAGTTGACAGAAGGGCTCCCATTCAGCCCTATCGCTCCGACCATGCCGACTCCGACTCCCTACGAAGACTGGCGCAAGGACCCGGTTTCTCGCGCAGAGGATGCAGCATCGAATTTTGGTCACTACCTCATGGCTTGTTGCCGTGCAGGAGCCCTGAAGAAGATCGCTTCGCTTCCCGCGCCGGCCACGAAGGCCGAGTTTGATGCTGCGCTTGCCCAGGCCGTCGACGCGGCACTCTTCAATGTCACGGATCTCTTGGAGGGATTCTGGCCCACCCGCGCAGGCCCAAAGCATCGGACTGAGTTCGAGCTCGCCATTCGCGTGACAGATGAAGGCGGCAACGTGATTGAGCGAATCGAAGTCTCTCCGTGCATGCTCGACCTCCCGATCGGCTTCTGGCGCTGGAAGGAAGATTTCGAGCGCACGGCGAACGCGAAGTAAGCAGAGACGTTTCAACCCACAAGGGGTGGGCTCAACCCGCCCGCGCCTGCGCCCACTTCACCGCCTCCACATACAGCTGCGGCAGCTCCGGCAGCGCCTTCCCCAGCTCCACGAGCGCCGGGAACGTCCAATCCCCCCGCTCATACGCGCGCACCGCCGTGTACACCGGCGCGAGCTCCCCCTTGCCGTCGAGCAGCGCCTCGCGCAGCGGCCGCGGGACCGAGAGCAGCTCCAGCACGTCCGTCATCGGGCGCCGCAGGATCGCGTCCAGCGTCGAGAACAGCCCCGCCAGGAACAGCTCGAACGCCTGCGCCTGCTTGCCCTGCTTCTGCGCGATGAGCTCGCAGAACCGCGCGCGCATCATCGACGCCACCACCAGCTCGTCGGCCTGCTTGTCCGAGAGCATCGTCATCAGCACCAGCGTCGACCACTGGCGCACCGCCTTGTCGCCCATCAGCACCAGCGCGTGCTTGAGCGACGAGATCTCCGTGCGCCAGCCGAACGACGCCGAGTTCAGGTACTTGAGCAGCTTCACCGGCAGCGCCAGGTCGCTCTTGAGCACGCGCTCGAGCTCGTCGAGGTTCAGCGTCGGCTGCATCAGCGCGCTCACCATGCGCATCCGCGCCATCGCCGACGGCGGCACCTCGCGCGCCGAGATCATCTCCGGCCGCGCGAAGAAGTAGCCCTGGAAGAGCGAGTAGCCGTCCTTGCTCGCCTGCTCGAACTCGGCTTGCGTCTCGACCTTCTCGGCCAAAAAGCGCAGGCCGGGCCGCCCGAACTGCTCGATGAGCTTCTTGCGCTCGTCGCCCAGCGTGAGCCGGAAGTCGACCTTGATCACGTCCGCGCGCTTCACCAGCTCGTCGTGCCCCGGCCGGAACACGAAGTCGTCGAGCGCGATGGTGTAGCCCTTGGCCTTGAGCGCATCCAGCGCGCGCAGCACCTCGGGCTCGGCGTCCACCGTCTCCAGCACCTCGACGATGCCTGTCTCCGGCGAGAACACGTCGAAGATCCCGTCGAGCAGCACCTTGCGCGTGCAGTTGATGAAGAGCTTCTTCTGCTGCGCGAGCGTCCCCACGCCGAACGCGTTGAACGCCTGCGCGATGACCGTGCGCGACGCCTCGTCGATGTCGGCGTGATTGAAGACGTTCTCGGGCCCCGCGCGGAACAGGAGCTCGTACGCGAACACCTGCCGCTGGGTGTCGAAGATGGGCTGGCGGGCGACGAAGATGTCCACGAGCCGCCGATGCTACCTCAGGCGGACCCAGGGGCTCGATGTAGGCAAAGCGGCTACTGCGCGGGCTACTGCGAGCTGGACAAGAGGAACCGCTCGTTGCGCTCGCCGATGAGGGTGCCGCCGACAAAGGGCGCGGGCGTGACCGACTGCTGGATGCGCGAGATGCCGACCGCCATCCAGCACGTGGCCGACGCCGGATACGCGGCCGCGGTGTGGAGGCTGCCCGCGGGGACGGTGAACGTGCCGCTCTCGGGGACTTGCACGTCGAACTGCGCTTGCTCGATGCAGTCACCCGTTACGGTGATCTGGACCGAATCTCTGGCAGGCGAGGTCCAGCGCAGCGTGAGCGGCTGCGAGCGGCTCCACGTGCTCTGGATCGCGGGCGCGAGCAGCGCGAACTTCTGCGGCATGGGCACGGTCGCGTTCATGTCAGCGCCCGAGCGCGAGAACCCGACCTGCACCGTCGAGGGCAGCTCGTCGCCGTCGAACTTCGTCCAATACCCGCCGAACAGTGCGCCGTCGTCGACCTGCTTGCGGCCGCCGCTCAGGTCGATCCACAGCGAGTCGCTCCCGGAGAGCGTGTAGTCCGTGTCCCAGGCCGAGCCCGGCTTGTCGACCGACATGAACACGTCGGAGCCGTCCTCGTTTACGGTCACGTGCGCGTTCAGCTTGAGGCCCGTGGTGCTGATGGACGCGCTCGGCTCCTCGTCGCAGGCGGACAACGAGAGTGCGGCGAGTGCCAGGACGGCGGTGATGACGCGGGTCTTCATGGCGTTCCTTTCGTGGAGTGAACGCCGTGGCCCATGAGCAAGGGCGGTGCCATGTCTGCGAAGGGCTGTGAGTCCGAGAGGTTGCGAGCGTGCGCCCGCGCGAGCCCAAGTCGACGCCGCGCGCGGTTCACGGCAGGGCTGTCGTAGGAACTTTCCTCGTCAGCGCGCAACCACTTCCAAAGTGTGCCCATTGGTCCGGGCGTCTATATTGACTGATATCGAGACATCTGAGAGCATCGCAGATGTTGGGATTCCCGGAAAATGGAAAAAATCAGTCAAAATAAGATTCTTGAGACCGCTTTCGCCAGGGCCCCCGCGCAGCTCCAGTTGGAGCGCTTGGAGACGTTTGAGTTGCCCCGAGTTGGTCGCGGCGGCGAAGCAGTGGTTACCCTCGCCATCATGTCGGGGCTGACCCCGGTCCCTTCGCTCGCAATCCTTCATCAGGCACGGCTCCTTGCTCCCGATATTCCGCAGGCGCATGAGTACCTGTTGTCCATCGCTGACGTATGCGCGGCTCGATTGAAGGCCTTGCGTCGACCGTCTTCCCCACCGATCCTTGCGGTCCTGACCTACGCAGCCTCCGCAGGGCTGATTGAAGCATGTGATAGGCGCGGCCTCGCGCTCATAGACACGCGCGGGACAGTGATCGTCCACGCCGGCCAGACCTTCGTCCGCGTCGTCGGAAAGGACAAGAGCGCTCGCCCATCCGACGTCCCCCTCTTTGCCAATCGTGCGACGCGCCTCATTCGCTTCTTTCTCTCGCGTCCCTTCCGGCCCTTCACTGCCCGCGCTGCGGCGCTCGCAACCCAAGTGAGCTACGCGTACGCCCACGGTGTCCTTGTCGGTTTGCAGCGTGAAGGCCTGCTGCTGCGAACGTCTCCGCGAGCCGGCTTTGTGGCGCATCAGCCCGCGCGGCTCCTCAGCGCGTGGATCCTGGCGTCTGCCCATCAGCCACTCGAGGCCGACGCATGGAACGCACCCTCAACCAGTCCTGCCGCGCTCGACCGCGCGCGTCTCGCCTGGGAGAGCAGCAATCAGCGCGGTGTGTTCACCCTTGCGAGCGGACTGTTGCCTCAAGAGGTATTTGCCACTGCGTTGCCTCACGCCTGCTACTTGTCCGGCGATGTCCGGCCCGTGGTGAGTGCGCTCCAGCTTCGAAAGACCACACCATCAAACTTCCTCATTCTCCGCCCAAGTCCCTCGGAAGCGACAGACGCCTTCGGTCTCTATGCCGGAAATCGCACACTGGACTACGGGCTGGGAGTATCGCTTCCCCAACTCGCTGTCGACCTTGCGCGCCTGGGGGGACGAGGGCGAGACCAGTCAGATGCCCTCGTCGAAACCTTCACGGCGTCGCTCGCGAAATCGGCGGCTAGCGATGGATGATGAAGCCAAGTTCGAACTCGTCCTTGATGAACTGCGACGACTGCTGCTGGGATTCGCCAGCATCGGGCTGGACGTCGTTCTGATTGGCGGCCAAGTGATTGCCGTCTGGAACAAAGCCAATACCGGATCGGGGCGAATCCACATCGCGGGCGAAACCGGAGTCAATGTCGAACGTGGATACAGCATGGAACCAGACCTGCTGGTTGAGCTCCCAGAGGCGGAGACCGATCGGCAGCACGAGGACCTTCTCTCTGACGTGATGAAGCAGCACGGCTTCACGAGAGGGCAGCCTGATACGCGTTGGTTCAAAGTCACGCCACTTCTCACAATGCAGGTGGACCTCTTTGCACCCGAGGACACTCCGAGCAAAGGTCGGACGACGCCGATGACTTCGCTGCCGCGTGCGTACGCTGCAACGACCTGCTGTGAACGTCTCGTGGTTCGCCTCCCAGAGAACAAGGTCCTGGAGGTTCGACTGCCAGACGCGCTCGGTTTTCTCTCCCTCAAGGCTTACGCGAGCCTGCGACTGCGGTCCAAGCCCAAGGACGCTTTCGACGCGTTCGTGTACGTGGCACAAGTTGGCCTACAGCAGGTGGCGCAATCCTTCGCCAAGCGGCCTCCCTTAGGCCGACAAGTCCTGAGTGAACTCAGACAACTCTTTGAGACCGTTGAGTCAGCTGGCGTCAAGGATGTCGTCGCAGAGGCCAATCTGTTCGACACTGAGGCTGATGCATTGCTAGCCAGGCAGGTCGTTGACATGTTTCAAGAACTCGACAAGCGCGTTCGCCAATTGGTCGATCCTGGGGCCGAGTTCGACGCCTAGCCCGCCGCCCGCGTGACCACGACCAGCGTGCCCGCCGTGACCCCGTACCGCTCGAGCGCGCCGATCTCCCGCACCACGGCGCGCGCCTCCCGCTTGCCCTGCAGGAGCGCCGCGTACGCCCGCAGCACCATCGCCGTCTCCTCGGCCGTCTCGCGCACGAGCTCCACGCGATACCGCCGCACGCCCGCCTCATGGAGCTGCGGGAAACAGCTCGCCGCGCTCTGCGCCCGCGCGTTGAAGACCGTGTTGCGGCAGCCCACGTCCACGATGATGGGATGCGCGAGCTGCGTGTGGTCCTGGAGCTGGAGCAAGTGCTTCTCGCAGGGCCGCCCGCACGTGCGGAAGTCCGCGCCGTTCGAGAGCGTGTGCGCGTAGAGGCAGTGCTCCGTGTGGTACAGCGGCAGGTGCTGGTGCAGCGTCACTTCCAGCCGCTCCGCGGGCACGCCGCGCACGAGATCCAGGAGCTGCGCGAGGTCCAGGTCGTACGCGGGCGTGAGCGTGTCCAGGCCCAGCGCCAAGAGCGTCCGCGCCGTCAGCGCATTGGTGGCGTTGAGAGAAAAATCGCCGCGCACCACGAAGCCCTCGGGCCGCACCACGCCCGCCCGCGCCTCGCGCAGGAAGTGATCGAGCGCGCCCAGGTGACGCGCCAGGATTCCATCCGGCCGCAGCCGCTCGAAGCGGTGGTCGTAGCCCTCTTCGCCCGGCTTCTGCACGCGCGGCGTGGCCACGATGGCGCGCTTCTTCGCCGCTCGCACCGTCTCCACGGCGACGCCCAGGCCCACGAGCTCCATGAAGTCGAGCTCGACCTCGTCGATGCCCAATTCGTCCGCGAGCTTCAGCGCCGCCTCGACCTGCGCCTGCGTGCGCAAGAGCGGCACCAGCTTCGGCGCCCGTTCGCCGCCACCCGACACGCGCGCGATCGGCGGCACCACCGCGTCGAGTTCATGGCCCGTCGTCACCGACCGTTTGGCCATCGGCGGCTTCTGTCCCTCGAGCGCGTCCGTCAGCGCGCGCCGCAGCCGCTTCAACTCCGAGGGCGGCATCGCCAGCGCGCCATCGATCTCCACCGTCATCGTGCGCAGGGCGAACGGCGTCTCGCCGAACGCGCCCAACTTCTCGCGCAGGAGGTTCTCGTGCAGCGGCTTGCCCAGCGCCGCTTGCAGCGGCATCGAGCTCTGCGCTTCCGCCGTGCGGCCCAGCGCGTCGCGCGCGGTGACCTTGAGCGGTGCATTCAGCGCGCCGTGCACCGTGAGCGCGAGATCGACCTTCCGCTCCTGCGCCGCGATGCGCTTCATCTGCCGCGTCACCTCGGCGTCCTTGGCCTTCCAGACCACGTCGCCGACCTTCACCAGGCGCAGATCCGGCCCCGAGCCCTCGTCGCGGCTCGTGCCGAACACCAGCTTCAGGCGCCCATCCGGCAGCACATCGCACGCGTGCAGCCCGCCGCGCGGCTCGTCGTCCTCGGGCTTGCCCTGGTCGAAGAGGATGCGATCGCCGGCCTTGAGCGTCGGGCGCGCCAGCTCTCCGCGCGGAACTCCGTGCAGCCCCTCGGAGGAATCCGCACGACCGTTCGAATTGTTCGAGCCGTGCGACGCAGGCGCGCCGTTCTCGCCGATCGCCTCCGGCTGCACGAACACGTGCCCCGCGCGCGCCGACACCTCGTCCACGCGCCCGACGAGCACGCCGCGGTGCCCCGGGAACAGCCCGTGCACGAGGTGCTGGTGATCCGAGCCCTTCAGGAACCCATGGCTGAAGCTGCGCGAGAAGCTGTAGCGAAGGTCCTCTTCATCGTGCGCCGAGAGCGGATACGCGCGCTTCTCGACCGCCGCGTCGAGCGCGCGCCGGTACTTGTCGACCACATTCGCCACGTACTCGGGCCCCTTCATGCGGCCCTCGATCTTGAAGCACGTCACGCCCGCGTCGATGAGCTCAGGGAGCAGGTCGTAGGCCGCGAGGTCCTTGGGCGAGAGCAGATACTTGAGCTGATCGTCCCCCCGCGGCGTCGTGCGCGCGCCATCGAGGAGCAGCTCGTACGGCAAGCGGCAGCTCTGCGCGCACTGCCCGCGATTCGCGCTGCGCGACTGCAGGGCCTCGCTCGTCAAACACTGCCCCGACCAGCTCACGCAGAGCGCGCCGTGCACGAAGACTTCCAGCTCCAGGTCGGTGCCTTTGGCGAAGGTGCGAATCTCCTCGATCGACAGCTCGCGCGGCAGCACCACGCGCGTGATGCCCAGCGCCTTCGCGATCTCGGCGCCCTCGGCCGAGCTCACCGTCATCTGCGTCGACGCGTGCAAGGACAGCTCAGGACAGATCGCCTTCGCCAGCCGCGCCGCGCCCAGGTCCTGCACGATGATCGCGTCCGCGTTCGCCTTCGCCAGCGCCGCCAGGGCCTCCTCGGCGACGGGCAGCTCCTTGTCGAACACGAGCGTGTTGAACGTCACGAACCCCTGCACGCCGCGCGCGTGCAGATAGTCGAACACGCGCGGCAGATCCTCGACCGCGATGTTGTCCGCCCGCGCCCGCGCATTGAACCCGCCGCGCAGCCCGAAGTAGACCGCGTCCGCGCCCGCGGCCACGGCGGCCTTGAGCGACTCCTCATCCCCGGCAGGCGCGAGCAACTCCGGCTTGGCCAACATCGTCGACATGGGGCCCGAATGTCACACACAGGCGCACTGGCGCAAGCCCTGCAACAGACTGGGAAGGGAATTCGCGCGGCCGCGGTTCGTCCTACAGAATGGGAGCAGGACCCGCGGAAACACATGTAGGGCCGTGTGTCTCTGGCGCGATTGAAAGTGCCGCTTTACACTGTGTTCAAGACAGTGCCGCCAGCAGTGGTCACCCGGCGGGTCGAGAAGTTCTTCAGGAGGCGAGAGACGAGTCGATTCACTGATTGAGAGGATGCCGCCATGGACGCCAGCGATTTGATCTGCCGACACTGCCGCCGGACCGGATCGTTCACCGCGCCTGTCTCCGTCATCTTGGTCTTTGCCCCAGGGCTGACCAAGCCGCATCCCTTGATTCCCTCAGAGGAATACCGCGTGTGCGCGGCCTGTGAGGCGCTCTACAAGTTCATCGACAAGGCGGTCGGGACGCACGCTGCCACCCGCGAGGTGGGCGGCTGGACCAAGGCCATCGTGCTCT
>JAFEBC010000836.1 GCA_018266095.1 Deltaproteobacteria bacterium | reverse complement strand
GAGCGGGTCGACGGTCCGGCCTATCCGTACAGCACGGCCGGCGAGCCGAACTTCGAGCACATCGCCCTCCTGCTCGATCCGTCCGCGAACAACCGGCCCACCGTGGTCTTCACCGCCAGCACGAGCACCAACAGCACGGCGGGCGTGGGCATCGCGGCGCGCGGCGGCGCCAACCAGTGGGCGACGCTCTTCAAGACGTTCTCGCTCCCGAGCCAGTACTACACGATGTTCGCGGGCGGCGCGGCCATCAGCAGCACCGGCCTCGTGCACTTCACCTTCGGCGCCGAGTACAACACCGGCTACACGGTCACGCCGTACTACGCGAACTCGGCCACCACCAGCACCGGCTACGCGGTCCTGAGCGGCGACGGCAACGGCGTCTACTACGACGGCCGCATCCCCCTGGCGCTCGACAGCAGCGGTGATCCGCTGACCATGGACGGCACGTACGTCTCGCACCTGCACACCGGCGGCACGACGCTGCGCTCGCAGCACTCGGTGTCGAGCCAGCGGGTCATCGACCTCACCTACGCGAACGGCAAGCCGACCATCGCCATGGGCGCGGCGGTCACCGGCGGCCTGGAGATGGCCACGCCGGACGCCAGCGGCTACTGGGTCTACACGCAGGTGGGCAGCGTGGACACGTCGAGCGCGGGCTCGAACTTCCAGTACCGCGTCGGCGTCGCCGTGGACGGCGGCGGCACCAGCCACGTCTGCTTCCGCCGCAACGGCCAGCTCACCTACCAGTAGGCAAGAGGCCGACTCGTGATGCTCCGCTCCGCCAGCCTCCTGGCCCTGCTCGCGCTCTGTGCGTGCGGCGGCCGGGACAGCTTCCTCAACGGGCCCCCGACGGTCGCGATCGACGCGCCGGTCGAGGGCGCGACGGTGGCGGCGCAGACCGCGCTCGTGCTCAACGGCGAGGCGAAGGACACCGCGGGCGCGGCCATCACGGGCGCGGGCCTCGTGTGGACGAGCGACAAGCAGGGCAAGCTGGGTACGGGCGCGCTGCTCACCGTCTCCTTGGGCGTGGGCGCGCACGAGCTCACGCTCACAGCCACCGACGCGGGCGGCAGCTCGGGGCGGGCCGTGGTCCACGTCACGGCGGTGGCCGCGGCGAACCACCCGCCCACGGTCAGCATCACCTCGCCGGCCACGGGCGCGCAGGTCGTGGAGGGCACCCCGATCACCTTCGCGGGCGCGGGCACCGACCCCGAGGACGGCGCGCTCCCGGGCTCGTCCTTGCAGTGGAGCTCCTCGATCGACGGCGCGCTCGGCAGCGGCGCCACCGTCTCGGCCACCCTCTCGCGCGGCACGCACCAGATCGTCCTCGCGGGCACGGACAAGGCGGGCGCGACGGCCTACGCCACCATCTCGGTGGCCATCGCGCCGGTCGGCACGAACCTCCCGCCCGTCGTCACCATCACGAGCCCGCAGCCGAACGCCAGCTCCACGCAGGGCGTGCCGGTGCAGCTCTCGGGCTCCGCCACCGATCCCGAGGACGGCGCGCTCTCGGACGGCGCGCTCACCTGGTCGTCCGACCTCGACGGCGCGCTCGGCGCCGGCGGCTCGCTCCAGGTGTCCAACCTCTCGCTCGGCGTGCACACGATCACGCTCACGGCCCAGGATTCGCACGCGCTCGCCGGCAGCGCGCAGGTGCTGATCTCGATCGTGCAGGCCGGGAACCACGCGCCCGTCGCGACGATCACCGCGCCCACCAGCGGCTCGGCTTTCTTCGTGGGCCAGGCCATCGCCCTCGCGGGCAGCGCCACCGACGCCGAGGACGGCGTCATCGCCGACGCGCACCTCGCCTGGACCTCGAGCAAGGACGGCGCCCTCGGCACCGGACACGCCCTGAGCCTCACCACGCTCACCGTCGGCGCGCACACGCTCACGCTCAAGGCCACCGACGCGCAGGGCGCACAGGGCGCGGCGCAGGTGTCGATCACCGTGCTCGCGCAGAACACCGCGCCCACGGTCACCATCACCGCGCCCGCCTCCGGCAGCACCTTCACGCAAGGCGACACCATCGGCTTGCGCGGCTCCGCCACCGACGCCGAGGACGGCCCGCTCAGCGGCAGCGCGCTCACCTGGTCATCCAGCCTGGACGGCGCGCTCGGCCACGGCGCCTCGCTCGACTTCAGCTCTCTGCGCGCCGGGGCGCACACCATCACCCTCTCGGCCGCAGACAGCGGCGGGCGCATCGGCACCGCGCAGATCGATCTCACGGTGCAGGCCTCGCAGGTGAACCTGCCGCCGGTCGCGCGGCTCTCGGGCCCGGCCACCGCCGACGCAGGCGCCAGCGTCTCCCTCGACGGCTCGGCCTCCAGCGACCCCGACGGCACCATCGTCAGCTACGCCTTCGACTTCGGCGACGGCTCGCCCGTGCAGACGGGCACCACCTCGACGGCGGCGCACAGCTACGGCGCGCCCGCGACGCCCACGGTCACGCTCACCGTCACCGACAACCAGGGCGCGACCGGCACGGCGACGCTGCACCTCACCATCGTCAAGCCCGCGCAGATCCCGGTGGTGGCCGACGACACCGGCGAGACCCTCGGCCACACGTGCAGCATCGCGCTCGACGCCTCGGACGTGCCGCAGGTGGCCTACCGCGACCTCACGCACACCTCCGTGCGCTGGGCCAGGCAGACCGGCCTCACCACCTGGGAGCGCGAGAGCGTGGACGGCCTCGGCTACGAGATCGGCGGCCTGCCCACCGGCGGCGTGGCGCTCGCGCTCGCTCCCTCGGGCACCCCGCTCATCGCCTACCGGCTCTCCAACGGCATCAAGCCGGGCCTCTGGCTCGCGACGCGCACCTCCTCGTGGACCCGCCAGAGCGTGGACGCGGACCCGGCGGGCTTCGACGGCGAGCGCGTTGGCCTCGTGCTCTCGCCCACCACGCACCAGCCCTTCGTCGCCTACACGCTCAAGACCAGCGGCTACGACTCGGTCGCCTTCTCCTGGACCAGCAACGGCGGCGGCGCCTGGACGCGCGTCGTCCCGCGCTTCCTCGCGGGCACGGGCAACGCGGCCTACGACCAGCTCTTCGACGGCGGCCTCACGTACGCGAACGGCACGCTCTCGATGAGCTTCATCCAGCGCTACGCCGTCGGGTACGCCGGCACGCCCGGCCTGGGCGCCTGGTCGGTCACCAGCACCAGCACGCCCGCGGTCACCTTCGTCGGCAACGGCCCCTCGGTGGGCACGCCGGTGGCCCTGCGCAACGGCGACCCGCTGGTGATGCTCGCCACCAACGTCGAGCACCTGGTCGGCGGCGTGACCGGCACCGCTCAGACGCTCTCGCCCTACACGATCACGGCCGCCACGCAGGCGGCGATGACGGTGTCCGCGAACGGCACCATCTGGCTCGCGTACCAGCGCGGCACGGACCTGGAGCTCGCGTACTCGGGCGACGGCGACTACTGGGTGTTCAAGGGCCTGGGCCCGATGGACGCGGCCACGCCCGGCATCGCGATCGCCAGCGACGGGACCGCCAAGGTGTGCTTCTTCCGCGGCGGCAAGCTGCTCGTGTATTGACCCTCGCCCGGAGGGCTCTTGGGCCGCCGCGCCGAGGGCTGTGGACACCTGCCCTCGGGCATGGACCGCCAGCGCCCGCTGAGGCATTGTTGCGGTCTCATGGCTTCCTCCAAGCGACCGTCCCAGAACACGAATCCGGACCCGACCGTGATGATCGGCGGGGACAGCGACGAGGACCTCGTCAGCACGTCGGCCAAGAAGCTGCGCCACGACGACGTGGCCGCGGACGAGCCGATGAACGACGGCGCGACGGCGTTCGTGCGCGTGGATCAGGTGCCGCAGGACAACGGCTACAACGACGGCGCGGGCGACACCGTGCGCAACCCGCCGCCCGCTGCAGAGGATGACGCCGCGGGCGCGACCGCGTTCGTGCGCCTGGATCACGGCGGGCCACCGGCGGCGCCGATCCCGAGCCGCCCGGGCGCGCAGCCCAAGGGAGGCTCGGCCCCCAAGCGCGGTCTCCAAGTACAGCTCCCCGACGACGAGCCGCCGCCCGCGCCCAAGCCGAAGCCCAAGCCCGCCCCCGCGCCCGCCGGCAAGAAGGGCCGCCGCGGCGCCTGGTGGGACGAGGAGGCCGCGAAGGTCCCCGACGAGCCGGAGCCGCAGGCGCCGCCCGAGCTGCCGCCGGAGCCCGAGCCCGACCCCGAGCACGACGGCGCGACCGCGATGTACCAGACCGGCGGCGAGAGCGAAGACGACGCCCAGGGCGCCACCGCGTTCGTCCCCGGCAACCGCAACCGCGCACGCCAGGCCGAGCCCGAGCCCGAGATCGAGGCCCCCAAGCGCAAGAAGGTCGAGGAGCCCGAGGTCTATCGCCCCGTCGCCGCCGACGACTACGAGGGTCACCTCGGCTCCGGCCCGCCCAAGTGGAAGGTCTGGCTGCGTCGCGCGGTCGTGCTGGCCATCGTCTTCACCGTGCTGGGCGCGGGCGCCCTCATCGGCGGCTACGTCTACATCGTGCGCAAGATCCCGCCCTTCGAGAGCGTGCGCGACTACAAGCCGATGGTGGCCACGCAGGTCATCGCCGACGACGGCACGGTCATCGGCCAGTTCTACAAAGAGAAGCGCACGGTGGTGAAGATGGAGCAGATCCCGCGCGTCTTGGTGAACGCGGTGCTCTCCGCCGAGGACAAGGACTTCTACAAGCACGGCGGCGTGAACCCCATCGCCATGGCGCGCGCGGTCGTCACCGACGTGCTCTCGGGCCGCCGCCGCGTGGGCGCCTCCACCATCACGCAGCAGGTGGTGAAGAACTTCTTCT
>JAFEBC010000835.1 GCA_018266095.1 Deltaproteobacteria bacterium | reverse complement strand
TGGTCATGCAACGCGACGTGAACGAGCACGCCGGGATGATCCTCCGCCTGGCCGACCCCGAGCAACATCGGAATCACGTACGTCCCCAGCGCGAACCGGTCCGGCGTCTCCTTGACCTCGCGGAAGTTCGGGTCCGGCATCTCCAGCGGCACCACGTTCGGGTCGCGCAGGCTCACCGCCTCCACCTTCCCGCTGCGCAGATCGCGCGCGATGGCGTGGAACGCCCACATCGGCTCGGGGTGGCAGTCGCGCAGGTGCGCAGGCACGCTGAACGACAGCAGCAGCCGGAACCCGACCGTGCCGTCCGGGTTGCGCGCGACCTGATCGATGCGGATGCGCAGGCCCTCGACCTCGGAATGCGGGATCGACTCCGGCACCGCGTCGTGACTGATTCCTCCTGAGACCTCGAAGAGCATGGCCTATTATGTATCGTCTGCGGGCCGCGGGATCGGCGAAGGCACCTCGACCGGCACGCGCAAGAGCTGCTCGCGGCAGGTCTGGCAG
Source organism: Deltaproteobacteria bacterium (assembly GCA_018266095.1). Lineage (GTDB taxonomy): Bacteria > Myxococcota > Myxococcia > Myxococcales > 40CM-4-68-19 > CAIWCD01. The sequence continues at coordinate 2,038 of JAFEBC010000835.1, read as the reverse complement.
AACCCGTCCTGCTTGGTGCCGTCCTTGCTGACCAGCGAGTGGAACATCACGCACAGGTCGACGTCGTCGCCGTCGACCTTCATCTTGCCGGCCTCCTCGTGCGAGCCGGTCTTGCAGTGCTGGCCCACGCCGCCCATCTTCACGAAGCGCAGCGGGTTGTCCCAGTCCGCGAACTGCCCGCCCGCGCCCTTCTTGCGCTCGGTCTTGCGCACCATGCCGATGGCGTGCGCGATCTCGTGCAGGAGGCCGTTGCGCAGGCGCTTCTTCCACGAGGCGTCGCTGTCCTCCGGCGCGCGGATGGTCGAGCACACCAGCGTGCGCGTGCCCAGCACGTAGGCGCCGCCCTTGGCCTGCGTCCACTTCATCACGTAGTCGAAGCCGAACGACTTGCCGCCGAGGAGCTGCAGGTACAGCGGCGCGAACGCGCCCACGAGCTTGAGCTCGACCCAGACGTTGTCCTCGAGGTCGACGATGATCTCCGTGAGCTGCGCCAGCTCCGCCTCGCTCACCGAGATGCCCAGGCCGCCCGCGAAGAAGTACGTGAGCTTGTGCCCCCAGGCGCGCCAGTCCTGCATGGTCTTGGTGTTGAAGGTCACCGTCTTCTTGTTCTTGTCGAACTTCACGTCGTCGGTGCCCGCCGGCGTCACCGTGAGCTTGGTCTCCTGCTTGCCCTCGCTCGCCAGCTTGTTGGCCACGAGGCAGCGGATGTGCACCGGCACCTCGTTGAGGTCGCCGTTGTGCAGGTGCTTGAGCTCCGCGCCCGGCAGCGACGAGACCTGCATGGTCACGTCCGCGCTGGAGGTCGTCGCGCGCCGGCCCACCACCTCCAGGTCGATGAACGCCTTGGCGAACTCCGCCTTCACCTCCTTGAACACGGCGTCGAAGGTGGCCTCGCAGCCGGTCATGTAGTTGAGCGTGATGTACAGCTTGCGCCAGGTCTCGTAGCTCGAGGCGTGGTCGATGTTCTGCGCGCCGTCGCCCGCGGCCTTCTGCACGCGCACGTTGATCTTGAGGCCGCCCATGTTGGGCGCCTCGATCTCGTTCTTGAACTGCGAGGCCGTGCGCTCCTCCGTGGTGACGTACTTTTCCTTCCACTGCGCCTGCTCGGCCTGCGCCAGCGCGGTGAACTCGCCCTTGGCGAACTTGGGCGGGCGCTCGATGAAGTCCGCGCTGGAGCCGAGGTCGTAGTTCACCAGCCACTCGACCTTGCGCTTGGCGACGTGGACCGTGCCCACGCGATTGAGCACGAGCGGGATCCGCGGGTGCGTGTTGATGAACCATTTGTCGGCCATTAGGTGCTCTCCTTCACGCCCGCGATGTCGAACTCCTCGACGTCACTCGGCTGCACGACCTCGGGCTGCCCGCGGACCCGGAGCTCGTCCTTGCGCAGGCTGTCCATCTTCATCGTCTTCGTGCCCCAGTCGCCGACGTAGAACACGTGCGTCTGGTCGGTGGCGCACGTGACCGGCGGCTCGTCCGGCAGGTAGAACTTGCCCTGCGCGCCCGCGACCGGGTTGCGATCGTCGGCGGGCGGCGCGTCGAAGGACACCTCGCAGGTGCCCGGCCGCACGTTGAGCTTCACGCTGCCCGCGGCGTCGGTCTGGCCCGTCTGCGGGTGCTTGCTCGAATCGAGCACGGTGTACTTGATGCCGGCCATCGGCGACCCGTCGCACTGGGTCAGCTTCAGCTCGATGAACGACGTCGCCAGCGGGCAGGGGACCACGCTCTGCCCGATGGGGATGTCACTCTTGGCGGCCTCTGCGGCCGCGCCTGCGCTCGCCATCGTCATGACTTCGCCTCCAATCGCTTCACGGCCTCAGCGTGGGCCTTGCGCACGCGCGCCAAAGGCGGCCCCACGGCCTCGTCGTCCATGATCTGCCGCAGCCACTCGAGCTCGCGCCGCTGCAGGAAGCGCTCGCCGAACACCACGCCGAGGTTCACGTAGAGCAGCACCTCGTTCATGCGCACGAGCCCGCGCGCCTTGGCGGCGGCGATCATGCGATCGACCACCGTCTCCAGCCGCTCGTCGGGCACATCC
>JAFEBC010000834.1 GCA_018266095.1 Deltaproteobacteria bacterium | reverse complement strand
TACTGCGCCTTGAACGCGGCCTCCCGCTCGAAGCGCGTGCCGTCCACGCAGCACAGGAAGCGGATGTGATCGAGCTCGTCCGGCGGGAAGCCCGTGACGCGCGCCTTCCACAAGCGGTCGAGCATCGCCCGCGCCAAGAACGTCGGCACCGGAATCGGCGAGCGGCCCAGCTCCTCGAGCGCCAAGGACAGCGGCACCTCGCCCGGGCCCACCACGTTGAACACCCCGCGCACGCCCGGTTGCATCGCCGCCTGCATCGCGCGCGCGATGTCCTCCTCGTGGATCACCTGCACCATCGGGTCGAATCCGGCCAGCGTCCACGGCCGCGGGATGCGCAGATAGTTCGACGGCGCGTTGCGGATGTTGGGCCCGATGATGTGCACTGGCCGCAGGATGACCGTCTCCACCTCCGGGTGCTTCCACATGTACTGCTGCGCGTACATGTCGACCTCGATGAGGTCGCGGATGCCGGCGAAGCGCTGGCTGCCCAAGAGCGGCGCGTCTTCGTGGAGGAAGTTGTCGTTGTCCGGCGAGGGCCCGTAGATGGTCGCCGACGAGAGCACGACCACCTTCGGCACGCCGTGCTTGGCCGCGAACTCCAGCACCGCCTTGGTGCCGAGCACGTTGAAGCTGTGCCCGTCCGCCGACGAGAGCCGCGGATCGTGGATGATCGCCATGTGGATCAGCGCCTTCAGATCCCCGCGGCGGAAGACCTCCTCGACCTTCTTCTTGCGGATGTCGAGCTGGTGGATCTCAAGGTCCTTCGGCTTGCCCAGGAACGGCCGCCGGTCGATGCCGACGAGCTTCTCCGTGCGGTGCAGGAGCTTGACGAGCGTGCGGCCGAGGTTGCCGCTGATGCCGGTGATGAGGACGCGTTCGCGTGCCATGCGCCAAGCGTAGCACGCCGGGAGCGTGTTGAATTCCGCCGACGGAGGGAATTGACCGCGCGCACGCGAGGGGCTACTTCGACTGCATGGCGTTCGGACTGGTGAAATTCGACGACAAGCCCAAGGGCCTCTTCGGCCGCGTGCGCTCGGCGATGGAGAAGTGGACCGTCGCGCAGGGCGGAGCGGACCTCGAGGCCCGGCTGGCGCGGCTGGTGGCGCCGCGGAACGAGTACGGCGTCGATCCGTTCGGGCTCGATCTGGAGTTCGCCAAGGCCGCCATCGCGCCGGTGCTGTGGCTCTACAAGAGCTACTTCCGCGTGGAGACGCACGGCATCTCCAACGTGCCCGCGGGCCGCGTGCTGCTCATCGCCAATCACTCGGGGCAATTGCCGCTCGACGCCGCCATGATCGGCACGTCGATGCTGGTCGAGGCCGAGCCGCCGCGCGTGGTGCGCGCGATGGTCGAGAAGTGGGCGCCCACCCTGCCCTTCGTGGCGCCGTTCTTCGCGCGCGTGGGTCAGGTGGTCGGCACGCCCGAGAACTGCCGCCGCCTGCTCAACGCGGGCGAGACCATCATGGTCTTCCCCGAGGGCGTGCGCGGGCTGAACAAGACCTTCGACAAGAGCTACCAGCTCCAGGAGTTCGGCCTGGGCTTCATGCGGCTCGCGCTGGAGACGAACACGCCCATCGTGCCTGTGGCCGTGGTCGGCGCGGAGGAGCAAGCGCCGGCGTTCTTCGACTTCAAGGCCGGGGCCAAGCTGCTCGGCTTCCCGGCGCTGCCCATCACGCCCACGCTCGTGCCGTTCCCGCTGCCCACCAAGTACCACCTGCACTTCGGCGCGCCGATGAAGTTCACCGGCAAGTTCGACGACGAGGACGCCGAGCTGGAGCGCCGCGTGCGCGAGGTGAAGCAGGAGATCCAGCGGCTGCTCGACGCGGGGAAGAGCTCGCGCAAGAGCGTGTTTTTCTAGCTCCGCGTCGTTACTCCTGACGCAGGCGAAGCCCATCGCGAGCACGAGGAGATCGTCATGGCCGAGAGCGTGATCACAGCCGAACAGCTCCCGCAGTCCGCCCTCGAGCTCGAGCCGCACCGCAAGGCGCTGATGGGCCACTGCTACCGCATGCTCGCCTCGGCCACGGATGCCGACGACGCCGTGCAGGAGACGATGGTGCGCGCCTGGCGGGCCCGCGAGAGCTTCGATGGCCGCTCGTCCTTGCGCACGTGGCTGCACCGCATCGCCACCAACGTGTGCCTGGACCAGCTCGCCGAGCGGAAGGGGCGCGCGCGGCCGATGGAGGAGGGCCCGGCGTGCAGCATCGACGACGAGCTGACCATGCGCGAGCGCACGCACTGGCTCGAGCCGATCCCGGATGCGCGCGTGGTGCCGCACGACGCGAACCCGGCCGAGGCGCTGATGTTGCGCCAGCAGATCCGGCTGGCCTTCGTGGCGGCGCTGCAGCATCTGCCGCCCAAGCAGCGCGCGGCCTTGCTCCTGGCCGAGGTCCTCGGCTGGTCGGTGGCCGAGATCGCGGACACGCTCGAGGGCACCGTCGCCTCCATCAACAGCGCGCTCCAACGCGCCCGCGCGACGCTCGCGAGCCGCAACGTGCGTGAGCCAGAGCCGCTCTCGGCGCCGCAGACGAAGCTGCTCGAGCGCTTCGTCGACCTGTTCCACCGCTACGATGTGGATGGCCTGGCTTCTCTCCTGCGCGAGGACGCGACGTTCTCCATGCCGCCCTACTCGCTCTGGCTGCAGGGCCCTGCGCCCGTGCGCGGCTGGCTCGCGGGCCGCGGCAGTGGCTGCCGGGGCTCGAAGCTGGTCCCCGTGGACGTCTGCGGCACGCCGGGCTTCGCCCAGTTCCGCGCGGCGCCGGGCGGCGGCTATGCGGCTTGGGGCCTCGTGGCGCTCGAACTGCGCGACGACCGCATCGCGGGCTGGAACACGTTCCTCGACGTGCAGACGCTGTTCCCTCTGTTCGGCCTGCCGCTGACTTTGCCCTAAGCGGCCGCGGCTCGAGCTCGCCCAATCAGCGATGTCCGATTCCGAACGCGCCCGCGGCGCCTGCGATTTCTTCGCGCGCGACCGATGAGTTTTCGCGCGGCGCGAAGTCTCGAGGGCAACTCGCTTCAAGGAGATCACAATGACCGCCCTCGCCGCTTCCGCCCCCTCTCACGTCACCCTGCCCTCGCAGTCCAAGGCCCTCCTCTGGACCGGCCGCGCCATGACCACGATCGCCGTCCTCTTCCTGGCCATGGACGCGAGCATGAAGCTCTTCAAGGTCCAGCAAGCCGTCGAGGGCACCCTCAAGCTCGGCTTCTCGCCCGGCGTGATCCTGCCGCTCGGCCTCATCGAGGTGACGGCGCTGGTTCTCTACCTCGTCCCGCGCACGGCCTTCCTGGGCGCGCTGGTGTTCACCGGCTACCTCGGCGGCGCCGTCGAGACGCACGTGCGCCTCGGCGACCCGGTGTTCAGCCACATGCTCTTTCCCATCTACGTGGCCACGCTGCTCTGGGGCGGCCTCGTGCTGCGCG
>JAFEBC010000833.1 GCA_018266095.1 Deltaproteobacteria bacterium | reverse complement strand
TGCAGAAGCAGTCGTCGTCCCAGAAGGCGTTGTCGAAGCTGTTGCCGTCCTCGGAGTAGTGCACGCGGTTGAAGGTCGCGGTGCCCAGGCCGTCGATGCCGTTCCGGCCGTGGATGTGACCGTAGTAGTCCCAGGTGGCGGCGAGGCCGTGGTGCGCGTCGACGGCGGCGGTCTGGCCGGTGGTGCTCGTCGTGGACAGGTTGGTGAAGTACTGGTTGCCGTCGCCCCAGGTGTTGTCGGCGTCGATGATGGCGTTGCCGTGCGCGACCTGGTTCGAATCGGTGTTGGTGTCGAACCCGTTGGCCATGTCGCGGGTCTCGTTGCCGGTGCCGTTGCCGCGCGTCTGGTCGCGCAGCTCGTAGCCGCCGGTGGCCGTGCTGGTGTCGAGGTTGACCGTGCCCGTCCACTGCGAGTGGCCGGTACCCGTGGCCGCGCCCGTCTCCAGCGAGCTCCACGAGCGCAGGATCTTCCCGCTCTTGGCGTCGATGAGGTAGTCGCGGCGCCGCGTGCCGTCGAGGCGGTTCTCGGTGGCGAGGTGCACGTGCCAGGCGAGCGCGTGGCCGAGCGTCTGCTTGTACTGCTCGACGGCGTTGAGCGCGCGCCGGTGCACGAGCGGGATCATCTTGGTGATGGGCACGATCACGAGCTGCGGCTGCGGCGCGCCTCGCAGGGCGCCCTTGAGCTGGAAGTGGCCCTCGGCGATCTGCAGCGCCTGCTCGCGCGTGGTGCGCGCCTCCAGGTCCACGTGGATGCCGCGCGAGAAGTCCTCGGTGGTCTCCAGCGCGCCGCCGTCGCGGTCGACGTGCAGGACGCCCTCGCTGCCCCACACGGGGACGCCGCGCCAGACCTGCTTCACGCGCACGTGCGTCTGGCCGAAGGCGTCGGTGAACGAGGTGCGCACGGTGAAGTCCGTGTCGCGATCCAGGCCGAGCTGGAACTTCTCCACCTGCAGGCGATCGAGCGCCTCGCGGACCCGCGCCGGCTCTTGCTGCTCGATGAAGGTGCGCTCGGCGCGCGAGATCTTGTCGAGACCCGCGGCCTGCGCGGAGAGCGCGAGGCCGAGCGTGAACAGAAGTGCGGCGACATGCAGACGCATGGAGACTCCAAAGGGGAGATGCTTCGACGACGCACCGTGTGGGACGACCGGCGCTCCGATGATCGTCGCAATTGAGCACGTTTCCGGGCCCGTGAGCACGGGAAAGTGCCGCATTCGGTCGAGCGTCCGATGCTGGGCCATCCACGAGGGGAAGATCCCGGAGGGCTCGGGTGTCCACTCTCATTTTGGAGCCAAAGCGTCTCTCTTTGAGACTGCCGAATCGGCGAGGTGGCCCACGTAGTCTTGCGCTCCGCTCTGAGGCCTACCTTGGCACACACCTTGCGAAACGTGATCCGGTTCCCCCACCCAGGAGTGGCCCATGCCCAGCCTGCTGCCCCGCCGTTTCCGCGGCGCCCGGATCCCTCTCGCCCTGACGACACTCTGCGCCATCGCCGGCGCCGCGCCTGCCACGTGGGCCGCTCCGTGCGACCCGAACTCCAGCATCATCTACAGCCCCGCGCAGAACACGTTCGGCACCGTGCTCTTCGAGGACTCCTGGCCGAGCAAGGGCGACCTCGACTTCAACGACGAGGTCACGGCCTACAACTACGAGTTCCAGCGCGACTCGAGCGGCAACGTGGTGACCATCAAGGCCACCTTCAGCATCCTGGCGGCCGGCGCGCTCAACCACAACGACCTCTTCCTGCACCTGCCCACGCCGCGCACGCTCGGCTCGCCCACCATCGTGGACCAGTTCGGGCACGTGATCGCGCCCATCGCCAGCGAGACGGAGCTGGTGTTCCCCATCCTCGCCGACACCCGCAGCGCGTTCGGCGCGGCGGCCGGCGCGTTCGTCAACACCGACCCGACCGCGGCGGGGACGACGGGCATCAACTTGAGCTTCACCATCAGCTTCGCGAGCGGCGTCCCGCTCGCCACCGCGCAGCAGCCGTTCGACCTCTTCATCGCGCGCACGGGGAACTTCGGCTGGCAGATCCACCTGCCGCAGTACGCGGGCACGAACGCGATGAACACCTCGCGGTTCAACACGGTGGACGACGCGTCGACGCCGGGCAGGCACTTCGTCACCAGCGCGGGTCTGCCGTTCGGGCTCGTCATCCCCGACCAGATCCTGTGGCCCAAGGAGTTCACGCAGATCAGCGCGGTGTACCCGGACATCAGCATCTTCGCGGCGAGCGGCGGCGCGGCGGCCACCGACTGGTACACGAGCACCGTCAACACCTCGAACGCGTACACGACCGGCGCGGGCAATCAGGCTCCGCCCTCGCCGCAGATGACGGGCGCCGACCTCTCGTGCACCACCATCAGCTACGCGTCGTCCTCGCTCATCTGCCAGGTCGGCACCGCGTGCTCGCTGGCGGCGCCCACGCACTCGGGCGGCGCGACGACCTTCAGCATCTCGCCTGCGCTGCCGGGCGGCCTCACGTTCAACACCAGCACGGGCGCCATCTCCGGGACGCCGGGGGCCACCTCGCCCAGCGGCAGCTACACCGTCACGGGAATCAACGGCGCGGGCGCGGCCACCGCGGTCCTCACGGTCGAGATCGACGCGGCGCCGGCCGGGAACACCTTCGCGCCCAGCCTCGCCATGGGCAGCGGCGACGCCTGCGCCATCCTCAACGGGAACGTCTACTGCTGGGGCCAGAACTACTACGGCGCGCTCGGCAACGGCGGCCCGGCCAGCGCCACGCCCACCCAGGTCGCGGGTCTCCCGGGCCCGGCGCAGTCGGTCAGCCTCGGCTACTACAGCTCGTGCGCGGTGGTGAACGGCGCGGCCTGGTG
>JAFEBC010000832.1 GCA_018266095.1 Deltaproteobacteria bacterium | reverse complement strand
GGGAGCAGCTCGAGGGCGCGCGTGAACGTGGTCTCGGCCTCGACGTAGGCGTGGCGCACGCGGGCGCGCTCTGCGAGCTCCAGATAGATGCCGGCGGCCTCGGTGCGCAGCGGGCCGGGCTCGTCCTCGGCGCGGGCGGCGTGCCACGCGAGCAGGGCGAGGCGCGAGGGGCCGTGGGCGCTGCCGCCGATGCGGTAGAAGCGCGTGGCGGCGCGGTGGATGGCCTTGCGCAAGGGCGCGGACACGGTGCGCGCCACGGCGTCGCGGACGAGGGCGTGCCGGAAGCGCAGCGCGGCGCCGGTGCCCGCGGCGAGCAGGCCGGAGGCGGTCAGGCGCAGGTTTCCCACGCGCACATCGAGCGGGAAGCGGGCCGCGATCTGCTCGCGATCGAGCTCGGCGAGGATGCCCTCGACCTCGGCGGCGGTGAACTCGGGCCCGAGGAGCGAGGTGAGCCGCGCGTGGGCCGCGAGGTCGGTCGCCAGCGCGGACAGCTCGCGCTCGGCGAGCCACTCGATGAGCGGAAGCTCGGGCAGGCGGTCGAGGCCTTCGGTGGCCAGGAACCAGCCGGCGCCGCGGCTCTTGCGCCGCACGAGGCCGTCGCGCTTGAGGCCCCGCACGAGCTCGACGAGCAGCAGCGGCATGCCCTGCGCGCGCTGGACGAGGCGGTCGATGGCCTCGACGGGCGTGTTCTCGGCGGGCAGGAGCAGGGCCTTGCACAGCTCGCGCGCGGCCTCGGGCTCGAGGGGGCTGAGCTGCGACACGCGGCGGCTCGCGGCGCGCTCGCCGAAGCGGCGGCGGGACTGCTCGAAGGCGGGCCGGGCCCAGAGGCAGAGCCACAACGGGGCGCGCGCCTCCGCGAGCGAGGCGAACTCCAGCGCGTCGAGGGCGGCGTCGTCGGCGAAGTGCGCGTCGTCGATGAGCACGCAGAGCGGGCGCTGCGCGGCGCGGCATCGCAGGGCCTCGCCCAGGGCGCGCACGGAGAGGGCGCGCAGGGCGCCAGGCGCCGCGCGCAGGGACAGGAGGCGCTCGTCCTCCGGCTCCGGCAGGCCCAGCCCCACCACCACCGCGGGCCAGGCCTCGGCGGCGGCGTGCTCGCCCAGAGCGGCCGTCAGCCGGTCACGCGCTTGTGCGGCGGTGGCTTCGGCAGGGAGATCGAGCGCGCTGGCGAGGAGCAGGCGCAGCGCCTCGTCGGGCAGACCGGCCACGGGCTCGCGCAGCCGCAGCTCGACGATCTGCACCTCGGGCAGCCGCAGGCGCAGTCGCTCGGCCAGCGCGGCGCAGGTGTGGCTCTTGCCGATGCCCACCTCTCCCAGCACCAGCGAAGCGGTGGGCAGCCGGTTCTCCACGGCGTTGCGCGCGGACTCGGTGAGGCCATCGAGCACGGAGGCGCGGCCCACCAGCGGATGCGGCTGCACTTGCTGCGCGAGCTCCACGAGCGGCGTGATGGGCGTGACGCCGGCCCGCAGGCGCTCGCTCACCTCGTTGCCCGTGTCCTGCGCGCGGTTCGGCAGGATCTCCTGGGCCGCCGGCGTCAGCACCGGGCCCGCCGGATCGGTGCGCACGGGATAGCGGTCGTCCTGGAGGAACGCGGTCGAGATGAGCCGCGGCGGGCCGCCCGAGCGCTGCTGGCGCGTGATCTCGCCCACGTCGATGCGCGCGCGTTCGATCATGCCGCGCTCGATGAGCCCCCGCGCGGTGCGCAGCGCGCGCCCGACCGGATCGTGCGAGGCGTCGGCCTCGAACACGCCCACGGCTCTCCCCTTGGCCGCGTGGCCGAGGACGCCGCCCGCCGCCGCCAGCGCAGATTGCAGCGCCGCCAGCCCGGCCGTGCTCTGCATGAACACCAGCGCCGCCTTGCGACGCACGAGGCCCTCCTCGGCGCCCTGCGACTGTGTGGCCGCGCGCACCTCGGCGGTGACCGCCAGGTCGAAGGCCGCGCGCAGCTCGGACGCATCGGCGAAGCGCGACTCGGGCTCCTTGGTCAGGCACTTGAGCAGCAGCGCTTCGAGCGGCGCCGGGAGCTGCGCCAGGGTCGACGGCCGCGGCGCGCGCAGGGACACGTGCGCCTGGCGCACCTCGGCGGACGTGCCCAGGAAGGGAGGCCGCCCGCACGCGAGCTCGAAGAGCAGCACGCCCAGCGCATAGACGTCCGCGCGCGCGTCGGCCGCCAGCCCGCGCACCTGCTCGGGCGCCATCGAATCCGGCGTACCCGTGAAGGCCTCGTTGACCTGGGCGGCGTCGCGCGGCTGCGCCAGCGAGTAGTCGAGCAGCCGGGCCGTGAGGGGTGAGCCGTCCAGGAGCACGTTCTCGGGCTTCACGTCCAGGTGGGCCCAGCCGCGCGCGTGCAGTGCGGCCACCGCGTCGAGCACGGGCCGCGCCAGCTCCACGAGGCGCGGCAGCGGCAGGACGGGCGGCTCCTCGGCCAGGAGCGCCGCCAGCGTGCGGCCGGGCACCTGCTCGAGCACCAGCACGGGAGCGCCATCGGCGAGCTGCGCTCGGCCGAGCAGCTCCGGCGACCACGGCGGACCCAGCGCGGCCAGCACCTGGGCCTCCGCGTCGAGCTGCACCCGCGCCTCGGGCGGCTGGAGCGGCGCGACCTTCAGCGCCACCTGTCGGCCATCGGACACGCGCCGCGCGCTGAACACGGTGGCGAACGCGCCCGTCCCCAGCGCCCGCTCGGGGACGAAGCCGTTCAGGTGCGGGGTGGGCGGCTCGGCGCTCGACTCTGCCGCGCGCGCCGGACAGGTGCCGTGCGCGCCGAGCGAGCGGGTTCCGCAGGCGGGGCACCGTGTCATCAGGAAAACACCTTATAAGCCTTTCGGCTTGCAGGCGCGACCCAGGGAAGTCCGCCGGTGATCCCAAGCGGCGCGCAGGTGGGAGCTCAGCGCAGATCCGGCGCCGTGACAGGCCCGACGCGAATCGCGCAGCGCCGTGCGCAACTTGTGCGATCCGGTTCTCGAAGCGTGTTCAGGTACGAGGCGCCCGCGTGGGCGTGGTCCGGTCACGGTCATGGGCTCCGCGCAGTGCAATTCTCCACCACCATCGGCTTGCAGGGGCAGGGGCATGAGCGTTGCAACCTTTGAAACGCGCCGGGGGGCGGAGGTTAGATCGGGTGCTCGACAAGCCGCTCGTCGTGATCGCTGACTTGGATCCCGCACCCCGGGATCTTCTCCGTCTGGCCGCGGAGGTTCACGGGGTCGAGGTGCGCACGGTGGACACGGGCGCCGCGCTGCTCGACGCGATCGAGGGCGCGGCCTCCTCGCTCACGGTGGTGATCGCGGCGCCGATGCCGTCCTGCTCGATCGAGGAGGTGATGTCGCACCTCCAGGCGCGCGCGCCGCAGGCCCAGCTCGTCCTCGCGTGCTCGGCGGACGAGGCGTCGGCCTCGCTCCAGTGCGTGCGCGCAGGGGCGCTCCTCTTGCGCAAGCCGCTGATGGCGGTCGAGGTGGAGTCACTGCTCGCCGCGGTGCTCGAGCGCGCGCGGCTGCGCCGGCAGCAGCAGCAGTCGGAGGCGCTCAAGACGATGCTCGGCTGCGCGGACCCGGCCCAGCTCGCGGGCACGCTGGTGATGGCGTTCAAGGCGGCCCTCGACGCGCAAGGGGCCGGGCTGCACCTGCCGGGCGCGGGCCAGACCGGCCTTCAGTCCTCGACCGCCGACGGCGCCCTCGAGCGCGAAGAGCTGGTGGAGGAGTGGCTGCGCTCGCGCGTGGCCCTCGATCGGGCGCCGGCGATCCTCGACTTGCTGGACGTGCGCGAGCGGGACGCGGAGTGGCCGCGCCGGGCCGCGCAAGGCCAGGCGCTCCTCATTCCGCTGGTGTCGGGCGACCGCCTCGTGGGCGTGCTCTCGGCCGAGCGGCACACGCGGCCGTTCACCTCCGCGGACCTGGCGCTGGCGGCGCCTCTCGCGGCGCAGGCCCGGCTGGCGCTCGACAACCAGCAGCTCTTCGGACACCTCGTCGCCTCCGATCGCCTGGCGGCGCTGGGCAACCTGGCGGCGAGCGTGGCGCACGAGGTGCGCAGCCCGCTCACCTACGCGATGGAGAACGCCCACTTCATCCTGCAGAACCTCGAGGCCGCGCGCCGGCACGCGCCGGAGCTTGCGCCCGCACAGGCCGAGCGCCTGCAGACGGACATGAACGACGCGGCGCGCGACACCGTCGACGCCCTGCAGCGCATCCGCGACCTGGTGCGCGACATCGGCGCGTTGTCCTCGCCGGACGAGACCACGCGGGTCACGTTCGATCTCAACGACGCCGTGCGCGCCGCGGTGCGCATGACCAAGGCGGAGCAGTTGGGCCGCGTGCGCGTGATGACGCGGCTGGGCGCGGAGCTCAAGCTGGTGGGCAGCGTGGGCCGCATCACGCAGGTGTTCGTCAACCTCCTCGTCAACGCGATGCAGGCGCTGCCGCAGGAGGCGGGGCACGACGGCAAGGTGGTGGTGATCACGCGCCGCGACGGCGATCGCGTGATCGCCGAGGTCTCCGACAACGGGCCCGGCATCGCGCCCGGGGTGTTGCCGCGCCTCTTCGAGCCGTACTTCACCACCAAGCCGGCGGGGAAGGGCACGGGCCTGGGCCTCTTCCTCTGCCGCGACATCCTCCGGCGCCACCGTGGCGAGATCCGCGTGCGCTCGAGCCCCGTGTACGGCACGACCTTCACCATCGAGCTCCCCGCGGAGGGCGCCGTGGCGCTGCGCTCGGAGCAGCCCGACCGTTGGACGGCCGATCCGAAGGTCGAGGCCATGATCAAGACGTTCGGAAACTAGACCGTTGGAGGAACCTGCGGTCCCCTCATCGAGCAAGCGCGATGAGCCTCCTTCCGCTTGCGGCCAGACTCCTGGCCGGCTGCCTCTCGGCAGCATTGTGCTGCGGTCGCAGCACGAGCGCCGTCCTCCTCGCTCGCGCGCGAGGCGGCGGTCGGCGCTTCGCACACGTCCGCGCACCTGTGCGCCTGCCCGTCACCCCTGGGTCGCGTGCTAGATTCCTCGCGTCCGCGCGCCGCGACTCCACTGCACCCTCCGGCGGCGCATTCTCGAGGAGTGACGTCGATGATCCGCTCTGCTTCGCCGCTCGCGCAGGCTGCCCTGGGCTTGCTCGCCCTCTCGCTGGTCGCCTGTGGTGGGACTGAGATTCCGCCGGCCACCAAGCTGGCCCCCCCGGCGCCGGAGCAGGTCCAGGCCACGGGCGGCGATGGACAGATCACGCTGAGCTGGAGCGCCTCGGCGAACGCGACCTCCTACGAGGTGCGGCGCAGCTCGGCCTCGGCGGGGCCGTTCGGCGCGGTGGGG
>JAFEBC010000831.1 GCA_018266095.1 Deltaproteobacteria bacterium | reverse complement strand
CGCTCGCCGTCGGCCCGGCGCAGATAGAGCGCGTCGCGGGCGCCGAGCGTGATGGTGTGCAGATCGAACTCGTGCTGCTCTCCGGAGGTGAGCGTGCCCTGCGCCGTCGCGCGCGCCTCGTCGATGAGCAGGTCGCGCACGAAGAAGGCCGCGTCGCGCACCTCGAGGTACGCCCACTCGCGCCCGACGCGCACGGCCCAGCGCCCGTCGGCGGCGCGGTGGACCCCGCGGTGCAGCACCTCGCGCGTGCGCGCGTGCTCGACGCGGCCGTCGGCCTGCCAGAAGTCGCCTTCGGCGTCGAGCCAGAGGCCGCTGGATTCGCGCAGCTTGCGCAGGGTCTCTTCGTCCACCCGCAGAGCGTAACACCGGGCCGCGCGCGGCACCGCCAAGACCGCGACCCCTGCCGTCGCCTCACAAGTTGGATTGCCTCTTGGCGCACCGGCGCGGTCGTGTCAGTGTGCGCGGAACTCGCGCCGACAACCGGCGCCCCTCGGAGGAACTCGATGGACCTCGTGAAGCTCGCAGCGAAGCTCACCGCCGCCGTCGCGCCGCACGACCTGCTCTCGCACCCGTTCTACCAGGCGTGGAACATGGGCGAGCTCACCCGCGAGGACCTGCGCGCCTACGCGGCCCAGTACAAGCACCAGGTGGACGCGCTCCCCGACCTGCTCACGCAGGCGCAGCGCCAGACGGCGGACGCCGTGACGCAGGCGGCGCTCGAGCGCAACCTCTCGGAGGAGCTGGGCCAGATCGCGCACGAGGGCGCCACCGAGATCGTGCCGCACCGCGAGCTGTGGATGCGCTTCGCCAACGGCATGGGCGCCTCGCGCGACGAGGTCGAGTCCTGCGTGGCCGACGCCGAGACCCGCGCGGCCGTCGACGGCCTGCACGCGGTCGTCGGGCAGGGCGGCATCGAGTCGCTCGCCGCCTTGTGGACCTACGAGATGCAGACCGCCAAGGTCTCGCACACCAAGCACGAGGGCCTCGTGTCCAAGTACGGCGTGACCGACACGGGCACGCTCTCGTTCTTCAAGGCCCACGAGGAGCTCGACCAGCACCACGCCGCCGACCTCCTGGCCGCCCTGGCCCGCGCCTGCGACGCGCCCACCGAGGAGCAGTTCGAGCAGAACCTCGCCCGCGCGTGCGAGGCCGCCTCGAAGTCTGCGGTGGCGCAGTGGACGTTCCTCGACGGTGCGCAGGCGCGCCGCGCGAAGAACTAAGAGCAACTACAACTGCTTCACAAAGAGGAAGGGAGGAAGGGATTGGGTCCCGTCCTCCCTTTTTCACGTCCGGCATCCAGAGATGTTTGGGGTGTCGCGCTCCAAACCCCACGAATCACCAACGCGCGCCCGTGACCCGGCTTGGGAGCAAGGGTGCAGCCCCCTTCCTTCTTTCCTTCCTGTGAAGCAGTTGCTCTTGGCGTTGCGTCTACTTCTCCTGCAGCGCCGCCGCGCTCGGCGACTCGACCGCCGGGATCGCCAGGCCGCCGTACTTCTCCTTGAGCAGCTTCTGCGCCGTCGGCCCGCGCAGCGCCTTCACCAGCGCCAGCACGCGCGAATCCGTGGCCGACTCCTGCCGCGTGACCACCACGTTCGGGAACGGCGAGCTGCCGTCCTCGATGGCCAGCGCCTGGCTCGGGTCGAGCTTGTCCTCGAGCGCGAGGTTGCCGTTGAGCACGACGAGGTCGGCGGCCATCGAGCGGAGCTGGCGCGAGTCGGCGAGCGGCAGGATCTTGAGGGCGTGCGCGTTGACCTTGATGTCCTCCACGCCGGCGTCCAGGCCGCGCAGCGGGTCGAGCGTGATGAGCCCGGCCCTCTGCAGCACGAACAGCGCACGGCCCAAGTTCGCCGCGTCGCCCGGCACCGCCACGGTCAGGCCCGGCTTGAGGCCCGCGAGGTCGGCCTTGGTGAGCTTCTTCGAGTACAGGCCCATCGGCTCGATGTGCACGCGGCCCACGACCACCAGCGGCTCGCCGTGCGCGGCCCGCCAGCGCCACAGGTACGGCTCGGTCTGGAAGAAGTTCGCGTCCAGGTTCCCCTTGGCCACGTCCATGTTCGGCAGGCCGTAGTCCTCGTACGTCTTGAGATCGATGGTCACGCCGATGGCCGCGAGCTCCGGCATCACGGCCTTGATGAGCTCCGCGTGCGGAATCTTCGAGGCGCCCACGCGCAGCGGCTTGGCCAGCACCGTCTGCCCCGGCTCAACCTTCACGCCCGTGCGGCCCGTGAGCGGATTGGCGGCGACGTCGGACTTCGGCGCCTCGGCAGGCGGCGGCGCGCTCTGGCACGCGAGCAAGGGCAGGGCGAGCAGCGTGAACAGGAAGGCAGTGCGAGTCATCGTGAGTCCCCTTGGAGCGATTGGACGATGCGGCGCCCGGTTCATTCGCGCGCTCATCTACCATGAGTCGTGAAAAACGCGAGACGGCCGGCGAGCCCCGAAGGACCGCCGGCCGCCCGTGATGCGCACACAAGCGAGGCTCAAGCCTGCGCGATCTTGGCCACCTTCGGTGCGTCGACCTTGGTGATCGTCAGCACGTCCGCGGACGTGCTCGCGTCGACCTTCACCGTGTCGCCAGGCACGAACTGGCCCTGCAGCACCTTGAGCGCCAGCGGGTCCAGCACCATCCGCTGCAGCGCGCGCTTCAGGGGCCGCGCGCCGTAGACCGGATCGTAGCCCGCCGTGCCGACCGCCTCCTTGGCCTTCGCCGTCAGCTCCAGCTTGAGCTGCTTGTCCGCGAGCAGCTTGCCCAAGCGGCCCAACTGGATGTCCACGATGCGCGCCAGCTCGTCGCGTCCGAGGCTGTGGAACACCACCACCTCGTCGATGCGGTTGAGCAGCTCCGGCCGCAGCTCGGCCCGGATGGCCTCGCGCACGCGCCGATCCTCATCCACATGGTCCCCGCCGCGCACGTGCTGGCTCCCGAGGTTCGACGTCAGGATCACCACCGTGTTGCGGAAGTCGACCGTGCGCCCCTGGCCGTCCGTGAGCCGCCCGTCATCGAGCAATTGCAGCAGCACATTGAACACGTCCTTGTGCGCCTTCTCGATCTCGTCGAAGAGGACCACCGAGTACGGCCGCCTGCGCACCGCCTCCGTGAGCTGCCCGCCCTCGTCGTAGCCCACGTACCCCGGAGGCGCGCCGATGAGCCGCGCCACCGAGTGCTTCTCCATGTACTCGCTCATGTCCAAGCGCACGAGCGCCTGCTCATCGTCGAACATGAAGTCCGCCAGCGCCCGCGCCAGCTCCGTCTTGCCCACGCCCGTCGGCCCCGCGAAGAGGAAGCTGCCGATGGGCCGATTCGGATCCTGCAGGCCCGACCGCGCGCGCCGCACCGCATTCGACACCGCGATCACGGCCTCCTCCTGCCCGACCACGCGCGCCTGCAGCCGCGTCTCCATCTGCACGAGCTTGGCCATCTCCGCCTCGAGCAGCTTGCTCACCGGGATGCGCGTCCACTTGGAC
Organism: Deltaproteobacteria bacterium; assembly: GCA_018266095.1. Classification (GTDB taxonomy): domain Bacteria; phylum Myxococcota; class Myxococcia; order Myxococcales; family 40CM-4-68-19; genus CAIWCD01. Next base: position 1,479 of record JAFEBC010000831.1, on the reverse strand, counting down.
ACGACCTCGGCGACGTCCTCGGCGTCGACCTCCTCCTTGAGCATCTTCTTGGACTTCTGCAGCTCCTGGAGCTTCTTCTGCTCGCCCGCCAGCGCCTTCTGCAGCTCGGGCAGCTCACCGAACTTGAGCCGCGCCGCCCGCTCGAGATCGCTCTTGCGCTCCGCGTCCGCGACCGACTGGTTCACGGCCTCGATCTTCTCCTTCGCCGCGCGGATGGCCGCGATGGCCGCCTTCTCGTTCTCCCAGTGCGCCTTCATGGCCGCGAGCTGCTCGTTGCCCTCGGCGATCTCCTTCTCCAGCTCCGAGCGCCGCGCCGCGGAGAGCGAATCCGTCTCCTTCTTCAGCGCCTGCTCCTCGATCTGCGCCTGCAGCACCTTGCGGCGCACCTCGTCCATCTCGGCCGGCATCGAGTCGATCTCCATGCGCAGCCGCGAGCCCGCCTCGTCGATGAGGTCGATGGCCTTGTCCGGCAGGAAGCGGTCCGCGATGTAGCGGTTCGACAGCGTCGCCGCCGCCACGATGGCGCTGTCCTGGATGCGCACGCCGTGGTGCACTTCGTAGCGCTCCTTGAGGCCGCGCAAGATCGAGATGGTGTCCTCGACGGACGGCTCGCCCACCATCACCGGCGCGAAGCGGCGCTCCAGCGCGGGATCCTTCTCCACGTGCTTTCTGTACTCGTTCACCGTCGTCGCGCCGATGCAGTGCAGCTCGCCGCGCGCGAGGGCCGGCTTGAGCATGTTGCCCGCGTCCATCGACCCTTCGGCCGCGCCCGCGCCGACGATGGTGTGCAGCTCGTCGATGAAGAGGATGATCTGCCCCTCGGCGCCCGTGACTTCCTTGAGCACCGACTTGAGCCGCTCCTCGAACTCGCCGCGGAACTTGGTCCCCGCGACCAGCGCGCCCAGGTCGAGCGCCACGATGCGCTTGTCCTTCAGGCCCTCGGGCACATCTCCATCCACCACGCGCCGCGCCAGGCCCTCGACGATGGCCGTCTTGCCCACGCCCGGATCGCCGATGAGCACCGGGTTGTTCTTGGTGCGCCGCGACAGCACCTGGATGACGCGCCGGATCTCTTCGTCGCGCCCGATGACCGGATCGAGCTTGCCCTTGCGCGCCTTCTCGGTGAGGTCGATCGTGAACTTCTCCAGCGTCCGGAACTGCGACTCCGGATCCTGCGACGTGACGCGCCCCGCGCCGCGCACGGCCGTCAGCGCCGACGCGATGCGCTCCTTGGTCACGCCCGCGGCCTGCAGCACCTCGTACGCCGCGCCGCGCTTCTCGCTCGAGAGGCCGAGCAGCACGTGCTCGGTCGACACGAAGTCGTCCTTGAGCTTCTCCGCCTCGGCCTCGGCCGCGTCGAAGACCTTGAGCGCGCGCTGCGAGAGGTGCCCGCCCTCGCCGCCGTGCACCTGCGCGATCTTCTTGAGCTCGCCGTCGAGCTGCGCCTTGAGCAGATTGACGTCCGCGCCGATGCGCTGG
>JAFEBC010000830.1 GCA_018266095.1 Deltaproteobacteria bacterium | reverse complement strand
TCACGCGTCGCCTCGATAGAAATTGGGAACGCCGCGCAGCACCAGCCCCGCGTGCACCACGAGCTCAATCGCGATGAACCCCGCGCCCGACCACCAGCGCCACACGGGCAGCGCGAAGCCCAGCGCCTGCGCGGTCACGAACATCCCCGCGAAGAGCACCGTTCCACCGAGGAACCACCACACGATCGCCGCGACCACACAGGCCGCGATCACCGCGATGGTCAGGTTGCGCTTGAGCGTCGCGCTGAAGGGCTCGTCGAGGTTCGCCCAGTCGTTGGACACTCGAGCACTCTAGCGCGACGAAGCCGCGGGCCGCACCTTGCACACCGCCAGCCCCAGGCGCGCCGACACCAGGTGCCGCCGCTTCGCAAACTGTCGATAGCCGAAGTCCGCCAACCACGACACGCCCGGCACCCGCATGAGCCATCCGAGCACGCGCCAGCCGAATCCCAGCTCGCGCAGGATCCGCGACACCGCCCGCGCCCGCACCAGATGTTCGCGCGCCGTCAGCACCACCACCGTCTCCTGCGTCTCGCCCGCGGTCACGCCCTCGGGCAGCCCCGACTGGTTCCCCACGAAGCGGAACGTCCCCCGCGCGTCCCGCCGCCGGATCCACTCCACGGTCGCGCCGCACACGCCGCAGTCCTCGTCGTACACGACCGTGATCGCGCCCGCCGTCGCCTCGCTCGCAGGCACCTCGCTCACGGAACGCTCAGGGACAGAGGTCGAATCGGTACGGATTGGTGTAGAACCCCGACACCGCCTGCACGATCTGGATCAAGCCCTCGTTGAGCTTGTCGGTCGCGTCCGTCGAGTCGGCCACGCAGATGCGCTTCTCCACACCGCACATCTGTAACGCGTCGCAAGGCGCCCTGCCAGTCGCGGCGATGAGCGCCGAATCGCCATAGCGCAGGTTGCCCGCGATCATCACCAGCCGCACGTCCTGCGGCCTCGCCTCCACGAGCGTGCGGTACGTCTCCTGCCCGCGGTCCGCGATCACCAGCAGGTCCGCCAGCAGGCCGGGCTGGATGCGCCCGATGTACTGCCCCAGCGCCAGCGCATCCGCCGGGTTCGAGGTGGCCATCTTCACCAGCGTCTTCGCGTCGAGCAGCCCATCCCACTGCGTGCACGACACCTGCCGTGCCACCTTCAGCTCCGCCAGCACCGTCCCGCTGCCCGAGAGCGTCCAGTCCGGCGCGATCGACACGCTCACGCCCGCCGCCATCGCCGTCCTCACGTCGGTCGTCGCACCATACAGAATCAGGTTCGAATCCGGCGACCAGATGAGCTTCGCCCCCGCCTGCGCCATCTGCGCGAACTCGGTCTGCGTCAGCGCCGTCCCGTGGATGATCACCGTCGGCGGCAGGAGCAGCCCCTTGCTCACCAGCGTGGCGAACTCGTTCTTGCTCTTCGCGTCCACGCCCTCGGCCAGGTGGATGACGTACGCCGTGATGCTCCCGTCCAGCATCCCGTTGCGCAGCGTGGTCGCGTAGTCGCTCGTCACGCTGTCGACGCCCGGGATGTTCGTGCGCATCTTCGAGGTGCCCAGCTCGTTCCCGTACTCCGCGTTGTGCACCAGCGTGCGAAAGCACTTGAGCGCGATGTTGTACGAGCCCTCGATGGTGGTGGTGCCGCCCATGAGCGCGCGCAGCTCGCCGTACTTCACCTGCTCGCACACGTACGTGCCCTCGTTGTCGTTCACCGAGGCCGTCCAGGCCGAATAGTCGCTGCGCGCGGCCCACTGCCCGCGGTTCTGGAACAGCATCGGCGGCGTGGGCGTGTACGGCGGCAGATAGTCGTACTGGGTGTGGTTGTGCGCGTCGACGAGCCCCGGGAAGATGACGCCCTTGGTGTCGATGATGGTGGCGCCGGCCGCGTTCGCGTCGCTCGAACAATCGACGCCGACGCAGGCGATCTTGTCGTTGACCACCAGCACCTGCCCCGGCTCGAACAGCGAATCCGGCGTCGCCACGCGCCCCTTGAGCAGGTAGCGGTTGCTCTCGCCCGGCGTGACCACCGCGTCGCCGAGGGCGTCCGGCGGCGGATCGGTCGGACAAGGCCCCGCGTCGCCCGTGTTCCCGGAGCCCGCGTCCGTCCCTGCGTCGGTGCCCGCATCCTCCCCGGCGTCGACCTCTCCCTGGACGCCCTGCGCGCCACCTCCGCAGGCGACGAGCGTCAAGGCGGCGAGCGCGATCGGCACCAGGGCAGGGCGCAGCAGCGGCATGGTTCACAAGTACCACTCGTTCCGCCAGCGACCAAGGTGCTCGAACGTTTCCCTGCCGTGTCCTGCTCAAGTGAGGCTACCATCGCGCGAATGTCCCCCGCTCCCGCGCGCCAGACCGGCGGCGCCCTCTTCGTGGCGCTCGGCATCCTGCTCTCTCGCCTCGCGGGCCTCGCGCGCCAGCGCATGTTCGCGCACTTCCTCGGCACCTCCGCGGCCGCCGATGCCTGGAACGCGGCCTTCAAGATCCCGAACCTGTTGCAGAATCTGCTCGGCGAAGGCGTCCTCTCGGCCTCGTTCATCCCCGTCTACGCGAGCCTGCGCACCCAGGGCCCCGAGGGTCAGGCCAAGGCCCGCGAGGTGGCCGGCGCGGTGGCGGCGCTCCTCGGCCTGTTGCTCGCGCTCTTCGTGCTCCTCGGCGTCACCAGCACGCCCTTCCTCATCGACGCCATCGCCCCCGGTTTCACCGGCGAGCGCCGCGAGCTCACCATCCAGCTCGTCCGCATCTTCTTCCCCGGCATCGCGCTCCTCGTCCTGTCCGCCTTCTGCATCGGCGTCCTGAACAGCCACCGCCGCTTCTTCCTCTCCTATGCCGCGCCCGTCATCTGGAACTGCGCCCAAATCAGCGCGCTCCTCTGGGGCGGCCACTCCCGCCTGGGCCAGCACGACCTCGCGCTCTGGGCCGCGTGGGGCTCGGTGGCCGGCGCCCTGCTCCAACTCCTGGTGCAGCTCCCGCAGGTCCTCGCGCTCCTCGGAGGCCTCCATCTCTCGCTCGGCCGCGGCAACGCCGACGTCAAGGGCGTGCTCTCCAGCTTCTTCCCCGTGCTCGCCGCGCGCGGCGTGGTGCAGGTGTCGGCCTTCCTCGACAGCTTCATCGCGAGCTGGCTCCCCCTCGGCGCCGTGGCGGCCCTCGGCTACGCGCAGACCCTCTATCTCCTTCCGATCTCATTGTTCGGCATGAGCATCTCCGCCGCCGCGCTGCCCTCCATGTCCGAGTCGCAGGGCGACGGCCACGAGCGGGAGGACGCCCTGCGCGCCCAGGTCGAGCACGGCCTGCGCAACATCGCCTTCCCCGTCATCCCCACCGTCATCGCCTTCCTCGTGCTCGGCCAGGTCGCCTGCGCCGCGCTCTTCCAGACCGGCCGCTTCGGCGCCAAGGAGGTCCACTTCGTCGGCACGCTGCTGGCGGCCTCGAGCCTCGGCGTCCTCTCCGCCACCCTCGGCCGCATCATCTCCAGCGCCTTCTACGCGCTGCGCGACACCCGCACGCCGCTGCGCATCGCCACGATCCGCGTCGGCCTGGGCGGCTCGCTCGGCCTCTTCGCGGCCCTCTGGCTCCCCGCGCACGCGGGCTTCGACCCGCTCTACGGCGCCGCCGGCCTCTCGCTCTCGTCTGCGCTCGCCGGCATCGTCGAGTTCTTCCTCCTGCGCCGGAAGCTCGAACAGCGGATCGGCGCGGTCCGCCTCGACACCCGCTGGCTCGGCAAGCTCTGGGCCGCTGGCCTCACCGCCGCCGCGCTCGCCTCCTTCGTCTGGCACACCCTCGACCGCCTGGGCGGCCCGCTCGCGCACCCGCTCCCGCGCGCGGCCGTCGTGCTCGGCCTCTTCGGCGCCACCTACC
>JAFEBC010000082.1 GCA_018266095.1 Deltaproteobacteria bacterium | reverse complement strand
TCCGACTCGAAGGGGAAGTCCTCGCGCCACTTGGGGACGTTGGGATCGCTCATAGGAAGAACACCTCGCCCTCGGGCATCACGCGCGCCTCGGTGTCGCCGCTGCCCTGCGCGCCGTCCGCGAGCTGTTGCGCCAGCGCCGCCGGGCTCGAGAAGTCGGCCGCGTCGACGCGCAGCTCCGTCTGGCCGCGCGGCAACATCACGCGCACCTGCGTCTCGATCACCTGCTCGCCGAAGATGAAGCGCCCGACCGGGTTGCTCTCGGGCCGCAGCCGCTCGACCTCGTGCTCGGTGCCGTAGAGGAGCGCCCCCGAGGGGCAGACCGTCGCGCACATCGGCCGCAGGCCCACGCTGGTGCGGTCGAAGCAGAGGTCACACTTCTGCATCTGCGCGATCTGCAGCTTCACGATGGGCACGCCGAACGGGCACGCGAGCTCGCAGTTCGAGCAGGCCACGCAGCGCGGCTTGAGGCTCGAGTGCACGACGCCGTTCTCGTCCACCTTGATCGCGTCGGCCGGGCACACGCTCGCGCAGGTGGGATCCACGCAGTGCATGCACACCTGCGGCGCGGTCTGTGGCGACAGGCCGGGCTCGACGTCCTCGACGTGGATCATCGCCGTGCCGCGGTGCGTGTGGCACTCGCCGCAAGCCGCGGCGCACGCCTGGCAGCCGATGCAGCGCTGGTAATCGATGAAGAAGCGGCGCGGGTCGGCGTTCATGCCCGCTTCTCCTCGGCGCGCAAGGTGAGCTGCGCGAACAGCTCCCGCGCCTCACGCGCCTCGGCCACGTTCGCCGCGCGCACACGACAGGCCGCCACCTTGAACTCCGGCATCTTGCTCACCGGATCGAGCGCGCGGACGGTGAGCTGGTTCGCCGCCAGCCGCTCGGGCCAGTGGTAGGGCACGAAGACGGTGTCCTCGCGGATCGCCTCCGTGACATCGAGCGGCACCGTGACCGCGCCGCGCCGGGTCTCCACGGTGACGAGCTGCTTGTCCACCAGCTTGAGCCGCGCCGCCAGCCGCGGATGCATCTCGCAGGTCGGGCCCTTGCACTTGTCCACCAGGAAGGCGATGCGCCGCGTCTGCGTCCCCGAGAGGTAGTGGAACACGCTCCGGCCGCTGGTGAAGCGGATGGGGAACTCCGCGTCCGGCTCCTCGAAGGGCGGCCGGTACGGCGTCGGGTACAGGTGGAACTTGCCGTCGGGGTGCTTGCTCTTGTGGTCCTCGAAGAGCCGCGGCGTCCCGGGGTGCCCCTCCGACGGGCAGGGCCAGAACACGCCCATCTCCTTCTCGACGCGCTCCCAGGTGATGCCGGTGTAGTCGGCGGTCCCGCCGGAGCTCGCGCGCCGCAGCTCGTTGAAGATCGCCTCGTTGTCCCGGTACTCGAAGTGCTTGCCCTGCCCCAGCCGCCGCGCCAGCTCCAGCAGGATGTCGGTGTCGCGCCGCGCGTTCCCGGGCGGATTCACCGCGGCGCGGATGCGGCACACGCGCCCCTCGGCCGAGGTGGTCGTGCCCTCCTCCTCCTCCTGCAGCGAGCCCGGCAGCACCACGTCGGCGTACCGCGCGGTCTCCGAGAGGAAGAAGTCGACGACCACGGTGAACTCGCTCTTCTCCAGCGCGGCGCGCGCGAAGTTCGTGTCCGGGTGGCTGACCATCGGGTTGCAGCAGATGTTGAGGAGCCCGGCGACCTCGCCCTCGTGCAGCGCCTCGAAGAGCTCGACCGCGGTCTTGCCCTTGTGCGGCAGCTCCTCGTCGTTGATCCCCCACACCTTGCAGATGTGCGCGCGGTGCGCCGGGTTCTCGATGTCGCGGTTGCCGGGGAGCTGATCGCACTTGTGCCCGTGCTCGCGGCCGCCCTGCCCGTTGCCCTGGCCAGTGATGGTGCCGTAGCCGCAGCCGGGCCGCCCGATCCGTCCGGTGGCCAGCACGAGGTTGATGAGCGAGAGCACGTTCTCGGTGCCCTTGATCTGCTGCTCGACGCCGCGCGCGTGAAGCATGAAGCTCGTCTTGGCGCTGCCCCAGAGCTTCGCCGCTGCGCGGATCGCATCGGGATCGAGCCCGCAGATCTCCGCCGCCCACTCCGGCGTGCAGGCCGCGACGCTCGCCTTCAGCTCGTCCCAGCCGGTGCACTTCTGCGCGACGAACGCCTCGTCCACGTGCCCGTTGGCGATGAGCTCGTGCAGGAGCGCCTGCGAGAGCGCGCTGTCGGTGCCCGGACGCAGGCCCAGGTGCAGATCGGCGGTGCGGCCGATGGGCGTCACGCGCGGATCGACCACGATGATCTTCGCGCCGCGGTCGCGCGCCTGCCAGATGTAGTGGGTGAGCGTCGGGAAGCACTCGCTGATGTTGCTCCCCGCGATGAAGATGACCTCCGCGAGCGGCAGGTCGCTCCAGGGATTGGCGCAGCGATCGACGCCGAACGCCTTCTTGTTTCCGGCGCCCGCCGACACCATGCAGAAGCGGCCGTTGTAGTCGAGGTTCTTCGTCTGCAGCGCGAGGCGCGCGAACTTGCCCACCAGGTAGCTCTTCTCGTTCGAGAGCGAGACGCCGCTCATCATCGCGAAGGCGTCCTTGCCCTTGCGCGCCTGGATGTCGCGGATGCGCGTGACGATGAGCTCGAAGGCCTCGTCCCAGCTCGCGGTGCGAAAGCCCGTGGCCGTCTTGATCAGCGGATCGGTGAGCCTGTCCGGGTGATGCGTCTGCAGATAGCGCTTCACGCCCTTCGGGCACAGGCGGCCTTCATTGAACGGGAACTCCTCCCACGGCTGGAAGCCGATCACCTGATTGCCGTGGACCTCGAGCTTGATCCCGCACTGCATGCCGCAGAAGCAGCAGTGCGTGTTGACCAGGCGCTCGACGGGCGGCTTGTGGTCCCACCCCGCGGCGGGCGAGTCGGAGATGTGCGGCCCGTAGGCGGCGATGGTCTCGGCGATGGGCAGCGTCTTGCGCGACATGGTCCGCTCCTCAGATGAACTTGCCGCCCTTGGCGCGGCTCTGCGCCCGGGCGATGACGCGGCGCTTGCCGGCCGGTGAGAGACGGAGCCAGCTCGGGCCTCCGCGCGCGCTGCGGTAGTCGAAGCCCACTTGCGGCGCGACCGCCTCGAGATCGCC
>JAFEBC010000829.1 GCA_018266095.1 Deltaproteobacteria bacterium | reverse complement strand
TCGTGCTCGACGGGGGCGGCTCGCACACGGTGGTGCGCTACGCGGGCCGCTCGCCGGACGAGGCGCCGCCGGACGAGCTCGCGGTGGGCTCGGCGTTCCTCAAGCCGACCCTCTTCGACGACGCGCTGCTCGAGCCCGCGCGGCCCGCGGTCTTCCTGGCCATGCCCATCCTCAAGCGCGTGACCACGCCCAGCATCCCCTTCCTGGAGGGCGCGTGGCCGCTGCTCGTGAAGTACGACCCGAACCTCGCGGTCGGCTTCTATCTCTACGGCGGCCCGTGGGACGGCGAGATCGTGTGGCCGCCGGGCCTGCGCAACGCGCCGTTCCACGAGGAGAAGATCCACAACCTGCTGCCCAACCAGGAGCTGCTCTCCGGCAGCGTGCACGTGCCCGCGACGGAGGGCGACTACGTCTTCGTGCGGCCGCAGGAGGGCGACGGCATCGCGGTGTTCACGCGCATCCTCGCCGTGCGCGACGGCAAGGTCGAGAAGGTGTGGGCGCCCATGCCGACGCTGAACTGAGCTGGGGGGACCTGCCCGGCGCAGGGTGACGACGGATCGCCTGGAAGCGAGGTGCCCCTCGTTGTATGGAAGTGCACGTCATTCTTCGCAGTTGTAGCGGCACACATCCCTGGAGGCTCACATGCGCAAGACGTCCCTTCGCCCGGTCGCTGCAGCACTCGCCCTCATGTTCATCGGCTCGGCCTCGGCCGGCTGCTTCGGCAAGTTCGGGTTGACCAAGAAGGTCCTCGACTGGAACGCGTCACTCGGGAACAAGTTCGTCGTCTCGCTCGTGTTCTTCATCCTGCTCGTGGTGCCGGTGTACGAGATCAGCACGCTCGTCGACTGGGCGCTCCTCAACGTGATCGAGTTCTGGACCGGCTCGAACCCGGTGGGCATGGCGCCCGGTGAGACCAAGGAGCGCCTCGTCATCAACGACGACGGCACGCAGCTCCGCATGACCATCTCGGACCAGGGCAACGCGATGCGCGTGGAGATCACCGAGGTCGGCAAGGCCACCAAGGTGATGCAGTTCCGCCGCACGGCTGATGGCATGGAGATGGTGGACGGCTCGGGCGCGCTGGTGGCGTCGATGCAGAGCGACGCGGCCGCGCTGACGGTCACGGGCGCGAACGGGCAGATCCTGGGCGTGAAGTCGCAGGCCGACGTGAACGAGCTCTCGGCGGCGATGGACCGCGGCGCGGCGCCGGCGATCGTCGCGCTGCACGTGCAGCAGGATCTGGGCGGCATGAAGCTGGCCAAGTCGCACTGAGCCGCGGCCATGGCCCTGCACCCGCTCGCCGGACGGCCGGCACCGAAGGAAGTGCTGGTCGATCTGGCGAAGCTGTTCGCGGCGTATGCGCACGACGTGCCGGACATGGGCGATCCGCAGCAGCGGGTCGCGTTCGGCACGTCGGGGCATCGCGGCTCGTCGCTCAGGCGCAGCTTCAATGACGCGCACATCGCGGCGGTGGTGCAGGCGGTCTGCGAGCGGCGCCGGGTGCAGGGCATCTCCGGCCCGCTCTTCATGGGCAAGGACACGCACGCGCTCTCGGGCCCCGCCGAGCAGACGGCGCTCGAGGTGCTGGCGGCCAACGACGTCGAGGTGTTCTACGCGCCCAACGCGTACACGCCCACGCCGGTCGTCTCGCACGCGATCCTGCGCTGGAACCGCGATCGCGGCCCCGGCGATCCGGCGCTCGCCGACGGGCTCATCATCACCCCGTCGCACAACCCGCCCGAGGACGGCGGCATCAAGTACAACCCGCCGCACGGCGGCCCCGCGGACACGGGCGACACCGGCGCGATCGAGAAGCGCGCCAACGAGCTGCTGGCGTCGAAGAACACGGGCGTCAAGCGCCTGCCGCTGCCGCTCGCGAAGACGGTCAGCTCGACGCACCCGCACGACTTCGTGAACCCGTACGTGAACGATCTCGCGCACGCCATCGACGTCGAGGCGATCCGCGGCTCCAAGCTGCGCCTGGGCGCGGATCCGCTGGGCGGCTCGAACGTCGCGTATTGGGAGCCGATCGCCGAGCGCTACGGCATCGACGTGCAGGTGGTGAACGCGATCGTCGATCCGCGCTTCTCCTTCATGCCGCTCGATCACGACGGCAAGATCCGCATGGACTGCAGCTCGCCGTACGCGATGGCGAACCTGGTGGCGCTCAAGGATCGCTACGATCTCGCCTTCGGCAACGACGCGGATTCGGACCGGCACGGCATCGTCACGCACGCGGGCCTGATGAACCCGAACCGCTACCTGGCGGTGGCCATCCACTATCTCTTCGGGCACCGCACCTGGGACGCGCGCGCCAAGGTGGGCAAGACGCTGGTGTCGTCGGCGCTCATCGATCGCGTGGCGAAGGCGCTGGGGCGCAAGCTGCACGAGGTGCCGGTCGGGTTCAAGTACTTCGTCGGCGGGCTGCTCGACGGCGGCCTCGGGTTCGGCGGCGAAGAGAGCGCGGGCGCGAGCTTCCTGCGCAAGGACGGCAGCGTCTGGACGACGGACAAGGACGGCATCCTGCTCGACCTGCTCGCCGCCGAGATCACCGCGGTCACCGGCAAGGATCCGTCGGCGCACGAGCAGGAGCTCTTGAACACGCTCGGCGCGCCCAGCTACACGCGAATCGACGCGGCGGCCACCCCGGCGCAGAAGGCGCGGCTCAAGAAGCTGTCGCCGGATGAAGTGACGGCCACCACGCTCGCGGGCCAGCCCATCACGGCCAAGCTCACCAACGCGCCCGGGGACGGCGAGCCC
>JAFEBC010000828.1 GCA_018266095.1 Deltaproteobacteria bacterium | reverse complement strand
TCGTCCGCGCGCTTCATCTGCGCATCGATGACGCGCTTGAAGTTCTCGAACGGCTGCGCGCCCGAGAGCTTGACGCCGTTGATGAAGAAGGCCGGCGTGCCCGTCGCGCCCAGCGTGCGGGCCTGCGCCGCGTCCGACTGGATGATGGCCTGCGCCTCCTGCGAATCGGCGTCCGCCGCGAACTTCGCCTGGTCGAGGCCGAGGTCGGTGGCGATCTGCGTGATGGTCTGCGGCGTCAGCGGCTGGCGCTTGTTGGTCGCCTCGAACATCTTGTCGTGCATCTCCCGGAACTTGCCCTGCTTGCCGGCGGCGATCGCGGCCTTGGCGGCGGCGGGCGCGTGCGGGTGCATCGGCAGCGGGTTGTGCTTGTAGACGATGCGCACGTCGCGGCCGTACGCCTGCTCGACCTGGTGCACGGTGTCCGCGGCGCGGCCGCAGTAGGGGCACTCGAAGTCGGAGAACTCGACGATGGTGACCTTCGCGCCCTCATCGCCCTTGGCCGTGAAGATGGGGCCGAGCGGAACCTTGAACACCTGGTCCGCGCCGAGGGGCGCCTGCGACGGGTTGGGACGGTCGTTCTTGGCGGTTGCCTGTGCCTGGTTGGCGCTGAACGGGTTCTTCACCGTCACACCGAGGGCGTAGCCAGCGACGGCTCCGACCAGCACTCCGATCACCACATTGAAGTTCTTCATCGGCTCCTGATCCTTCGTTTGCTGCGGTTGGTTCCGCGAACGGGCGCGCACCCTAGCATGGGGGAGGTTTCGTTCGCCAATCGGGCGGGTGGCTAGAGGAAAGATGGGCGAACGCGATCGAGTGGAATCGTGCACATGAACCGGCGCCGCCCCCCGGGCATTCCTCGGACGATTGCCGGATCCGCGGCGAAGATGTCCCGAATTCTTGCGTGCTTCGCCCCTGCGACTACGATGTGAGCCGACGTGAGCGACTCCACCCACAGCCTGCCGCCGCCGCCTCAACACGGGACTCGCTGGATCCCCTGGGTGATCGCGGGACTTGCCCTGATCACGCTGGGTTTCGCCGCGCGCGCGGGCACGGCGGGCGAGGCTGACGCGGGGAGCCAAGAGGCGGAGGTGCAGGCCGCGAGCCCCAACGCCCACGCGGACGCCAAGCCCGCGGACCCGAACAACGCGCTCGAGGACGAGGACGCCTTCGAGAAGGCCATGGAGCAGGCCGAGCAAGAGGGCCAGCCCTCGGATCAGCAGATCCAGCAGATCCCCGCCGCGGCCGCGAACGCGGTCGTGCAGGAGAACGCGCCCATCCCGGGCCTCTCGCTCCTGCGGCACACCAAGGCCCCCGCGGCCGGCGAGCCGTGGACGGCGCAGACGCCCGAGGGCAAGACCGCGAAGCTCTCCATCAATCCCACGCTCCAGAAGCAGATGACCGAGCTCTTCAACTCCTACCGCCCGCTCAACGGCGCGGTGGTCGCGCTCGATCCCAAGACCGGCAAGATCCTCGCGCTCGTCGAGCACTCCGAGGAGGGCAAGGCCGAGGGCCTGGCGACGCGCCCGCTCTATCCGGCGGCCTCCGTGTTCAAGATCATCACGGGCGCGGCGCTGCTCGACAAGGGCGTCTCGGCCGACACGGAGACCTGCTATCACGGCGGCCTGCACGGCATCGTCAACAAGCTGCTGCAGGACAAGCCGCGGCTCGACCGGCGCTGCCTCTCGATGGCGATGGCGCTGGCCAAGAGCGCGAACGTGGTCTTCGGGAAGCTGGCCGTGAAGCACCTGGACGCGCCGGCGCTGCGGGCGGAGGCGGAGAAGTTCCTCTTCAATCGCCCTCTGTGGAGCGAGCCGTCCGTGGAGAACTCGACGGCGCAGATCCAGGGCACGGGCCTTGAGTTCGCCAAGACGGCGGCCGGGTTCGGCGCGGTGAAGCTGTCGCCGCTGCACGCGGCCCTGATCGCGGGCGCGGTGGGCAACGACGGGCTGGCGATGCGGCCCACGCTCATCGACTCCATCGAGGGCGAGGCGCCGGCCGCGCTGGAGCCGATGCGCCTGTTGCGTCAGGAGACCGCGGACACGCTGACGCAGATGATGAAGCTGACGGTGAAGGCGGGCACGGCCACGAGCTACTTCAAGGAGCGCCGCCGGCCCGTGCTGGGCGACATCGAGGTCGCGGGCAAGACGGGCTCGCTCTCGAGCCACGGCGGGCCGTTCCGGGACTACTCGTGGTTCGTGGGATTTGCGCCCGCGGATGACCCGAAGATCGCGGTCGCGGCGGTGATCGTGAATGGCATGAAGTGGCGCATCCACGCGCCGTACGTGGCCCGCGAGGCGATGCGGGCGTACTTCGTGGGCGGGAAGCTGGGCCAGCCGCCGGCGGCGCGGGCGAGCCACCACAAGCGGACGAAGAAGAAGCACTGAGCGCGCTTCGTCAGCGCGCGCGCGTCCACGTCGGCGCCCGCGGCTCCACGCGCACCACGAAGCTCTCCACTCCAGCGTGCCGCACCCGGTTGATCGCGTCCGCCAGCACCGGCGCCGTCAGCCCGGCATCCGCCCCGATGACCGCGCTCACCGCCGCGCCCTGATGGGACACCAGCGCCCGCAGGGCCGCCTGCGAGAGCGCCTGCCCGTCCGCCAGCACCGCGCCCGAAGAGGCCACCCAGAGCTGCAGCGTGACTGTGCTGCGCGCCGGCCGCGCGAACAGCCGCGACACCGCCAGCGTGACCGCCGCGAAGCCGACCGAGATCGCCGCCGCCCACGTCCGCCGCGGCAGGCCCGGGGTGGCGAGGAAGCTCACGACGGCGAAGGCCAGCCTCAGCATGCAGGGAAGATGCATGGGCGCGACGTTCGTTAAGATTTCGCGTGTGTCACACCGCGCGATCGTGTGTCGGCGCGAGTCGCCGTGTGTCGGCGCGGTCACGACTGTTGTGGACTTGTGTCGGATGGCGCGCAGCCATGCTAGAGAGCGGCCCCGCGCGGCCGATTCGCGGCCGCACGCCCACTTCGGAGTCCATCTTGAACAAGCTCGCCATCCTCGTCGCCTGCTGTGTGTCGCTGCCCGCCTTCGCCCAGTTCGACACCTCCGCCCTGCAGAAGGCCGCCGAGAAGGCCAACACCGACGCCTCCAAGGCCGCCGAGAAGGTGGGCGGCGAGGACGGCAAGGCCGCGCTCGAGAAGGGCAAGGACGCCGCCAAGACCAACGCCAACGCGTTCGCCGCCAAGCAGGTCGAGGCCAAGGTCAACGACAAGCTGATGGACGACGCGCGCAAGAACCAGTGCGTCTTCAAGTCGAACTCGGATCAGTTCCAGGAGAAGTGCGACAAGCAGCTCCAGAACCTGGTCGACTCGCTCATCTGGGCCAAGCAGCAGCTCACCGACGCGGGCGTGACGGGCTTCAAGTTCGAGGTCTCCGGGCACACCGACTCGAAGGGCAACGCCAAGAAGAACCTGGCGCTCTCGCAGAAGCGGGCGGCGAAGATCGTCAAGGAGCTGGTGGCGAAGAAGGTGCCGCCGAAGGAGATCATCGCCATCGGCATGGGCTCCAAGCAGATGCTCGAGAACCCGGACGACACCAAGGAGAAGCAGGCCAAGAACCGCCGCTTCGAGCTCCGCGTGCGCATCGAGAAGCTGTAGCCGCGCTCTCTCGACGCAGCGGTGCTCGTTGCGCCGGCCGTCGATGTCCGCTATCTCCGCGCCGTGGACGTCGTCTTCTACACGCGCAAGGGCTGCCACCTCTGCGAGGACGCCTGGGTGCAGGTGCTGACCGCGCAGTCGCAGCGGCCCTTCGCGGTGCGCGTGGTGGACATCGACGAGGACCGCGACGCCTACGACGACTTCAAGTTCGACATCCCCGTGCTCGAGATCGACGGCCAGGTCGCGTTCAAGCACCGCATGAGCGCCGCGGCGCTGGTCCAGGTCGTTCAGAAGGTGACGCCATGACGTTGGGACCGACCGGCACGCCGTACTCGCAGATGCCGAAGGCGGCGCGGCGCGAGTGGATCGTGCCCAAGCGCGCGAAGGAGGGCTTCGTGGCCTTCGCCATCATCGCGCTGGCGGTGGTGGGCGCGAGCACGTTCGTCAAGCACTG
>JAFEBC010000827.1 GCA_018266095.1 Deltaproteobacteria bacterium | reverse complement strand
GGAAAGTGGGTACGTGTGCCGGGTGCTCCCCCGCCGCCGCCCAATGACGACGCCGAGGAGGATGGCCCGCCGGTGGAGTGAGAGACGCGCAGTGGTTGGGCGTGCACCGCGGGATTGTCCCTACGACAGGGCTGTCCGGATCCGCCGGTGCGCGCTTCGACCTCCAGCGCGGAGCGCCGCCTCATGCGCATGACATCACTCAGCAGTTGAGTCTCACCAGCTCGCGGCACGACGCTTGCTGAAGATCCCTCGACACTCCGAGGCCCACCATGTCGAGACTCCCGCTCCTTCTGCTGCTGACCCTCTTGTTCCCGTTCGCCGCCCGCGCCGAGGAGGACGCCGCGCCGCCGCCGGGACCGCACCTCTCGGTGGGCCTGGGGCTGAACCTCGTCTTCCTCCCGGGCACGCAGCAGACGTACTACGGCACCACGCGCAACCCGGTCGGCACCGTCTTCGATGGCGCCCTCGACCTCGCGCTGGAGCTCGAATCGCTGCGCCTCGGGGTCGAGCTCGGCTACGGCCTCGTCTCCGTCCGCGGCGGCCTGCGCGGCGATTGGATCTTCGGTGTGCCCGACACCGGCTGGCATCCCTTCGTGGGCGCGTCCGCGAGCATCGCCGGATCAGGCCGGGACCTCGGCGACTACACCGCGCGCATGCTGCTCGCCGAGGGCGGCCTCGCCTGGCGCAAACAAGGACACACGCGGGTGATGTTCACGCTGCGCGCGGGCGGCAGCCTGTACACCGACGGCCAGGCGCTCACCGGCTATGACCACGATTCGCTCCGTCCAGCCGCGGGCGCGATGGTGGAGTTCCTCTTCTTCTGACGCCGACCTCGCTTGCGCTCGCGCGCAACGGCGGGCCATGATTGGCGCGACGTTCGCCAAGGGGGCGCATGCCAAAGGGAAGACTTGCATCATGGTGTACGCGGGGGCTCGCCGCGCTCCTGTGCGGCCTGTTGTTGTGCACCGTCGCCCCCGGTGCCCGTGCGGAAGAGAGCGAGCCTCCACACACCACCAGCCTGTTCTCCGACGAGGCACGTCCGAACATCGGCCTGGGTCTGTTCGCGTACGGGCCTCTCTCCTCTTCACAAGCGATCACGATCGGTTGCTGTGGCGCGGGCAGCCCGGACAGCAGCCCCAAGTTTCGCTTCGACGGCTTCCTCAGCCTCGGCCTCGAGAACGGCCCTCTGCGCGTCGCCGGCGAGCTTGGCATCGGCCCCGACTCCTGGCGCGGCGGCGGCTCCGTCGACTGGATGTTCACGAGCGACGGCTTCGGGCTCGTCCTGGGCGGCGCGTTCAGCGTGGCCAACGGGACGAAGGACAGCGACCCCTACCATCAGCTCCTGCCGGCAGTCGAAGTCGGTCTGGCGTTCCGGCGCAGCGGGCACACGCGCTTCCTGCTCGAGGTCCGCGGCGGGCCTTCGCTCAAGTCGTCGGTCGGGCCGATCCTGGGCCTCTTGGTCGAGGCGGTCGCGTTCTAGCGGCGGCTTCGAGTGCCAGCTACAGCTCGATCGTCAGCCCCTCGCGCGCCGCGAACGTGCCCGCGTGGATCTTCTTGGCCAGCTTCGCCAGCCCGTCGATGCCCTTGTCGTCGCGGTCCGGCGCGTGGTGATACAGCGCGAGCTGCTTCACGCCCGCCTTCTTCGCGATCTGCGCGCCGACCTCGTACGTCGAGTGCCCCCAGCCCTTCTTGGAGGCCGGTCCCGTCGCGTCGTATTCGGCCGGCGTGTACTGCGCATCGAACACCAGCAGGTCCGCGCCCGCGGCCAGCTCGACGAGCCGCTCGTCCGCGCTGGTGCCGTGCTCGAAGTCCGTCGCGTACACCATGGTCTTGCCGCCGCACTCGAGCCGGAAGCCGAGTGCGCCGCCCGGGTGATTGAGCTCGGCCGCGTAGAGCACGACCTTGCCCACGTTGGCGCGCCCGCCGCCCTGCATGGGCACGAAGCGCAGCCGCGCGTTGAACACGCCCAGGTCGACCGGGAAGTACGGGTCCACCATCTGCCCGCTCAGGATCTGCCGCACGTCGCGGCCCTTGCGGGTGGCGCCGTGCACGGTCAGCTCGCTGCGCGGGTCATACGCGGGGCCGAAGAACGGCAGGCCGGCGATGTGATCCCAGTGGTAGTGCGAGAGGAACAGGTGCGCGCGCACCGGCCCCTCCTTGAGCAGCGCCGCGCCCAGCGGACGCAGGCCGGTGCCCATGTCGAAGATGATGGTCTCGCCGCCCGCGCGGACCTCGACGCACGAGGTGTTTCCGCCGACCTCCAGCGTGTGCGGGCCGGGCGCCGCCAGCGAGCCGCGCACGCCCCAGAAGCGCACGGTGATCGCCTTGGGCTCACGGCTCGCCGGACGCACCTTGGGCGCCGCGGCCTTCGCCGGCTTCTTGGCCTTGAGGGTGCGGCTCTTCTTGCGCGTCGCGGACATGCGCCTCCTGCTTCGTTCCAGAGGCGCCGATCATCGCTCGAAGACGGCCACGCGTCCAAAAACCGTCAATTCGAAACGTTAAGCGCCGTCCTCTGCTGCCGCCGGAAGGAGCTCGATGAGGTGCCCCGTCCGCTCCCGCTTGGTCTTCAGATACCCCAGATTGTGCGGGTTGACCGCGCCCGCCGAAGGAGACGGTACACGGCGCCGCACGGCCACGCCCTCAGACGCAAGTCCCTCGACTTTCAGGGGATTGTTGGTGATGAGGTCGATGGACCTGACCCCGAGCTTCTCCAGCATCTCGGCGGCGATGTCGTAGCGGCGCAGGTCGTCGGCGAAGCCCAGCTTGCGGTTGGCCTCGTACGTGTCCGCGCCCCGGTTCTGCAGCGCGTACGCGCGGATCTTGTTCCCGAGCCCGATGCCGCGGCCCTCCTGGCGCAGGTACAGAAGGATGCCCGCGTCGGCCGCCGCGATGGCGTCGAGCCCGTGCTCGAGCTGCTCTCTGCAATCGCACTTGAGCGAGCCCATGATCTCGCTCGTGAGGCACTCGGAGTGGACGCGCACGAGCACGCCCTCGCGCTTGTTCACCTCGCCCTTGACGGTGGCCACGTGCTCCTTGCCCGTGCCGTATTCGCGGAACACGACCATGCGCAGATCGCCGCGCTTGGTGGGCACGACGGCCTCTGAGTAGAGCTCGACGCGTGACTTGTGGCGGGGGACTGCGTGGAGGAAAGCGCGAGCAGCGTAATCGGGAGCCAAGGGAGACCGTCCGTTCCCCGTTGCGGTCGACCGCGCGCGCATGACTGTGGTCATGTTCGGAGCGGTCGCAAGCGGCTGTCAAATGCCGGTCAGCGGGCACAACGCCAGTGCGGGGGCACCAGCGAGAGCAGCCGCTTTCCGCGTGGGCACCGGCCAATCCGGGGCTCACGTACCGATGAGATTCCAGCCGCAGCGATTGGATTCACGCCGGGCGCGAGAAATCGCGTGTGGTCGCGGGCCAGCCGGGCGCGCCGGGATGCGTTAGACTCCGGCTCGAGGAGCGCTCCGATGCATCAACTCGAGGTCGAATACACGTTCGCCGCCGCGCACCGCCTGCCGCGGCATCCGGGCAAGTGCGTGAACATGCACGGGCACAACTACAAGCTCCAGGTCGTCTTGCGCGGCGAGCCCGACCCGTACCAGGGCCTGGTGGTGGACTTCGACGACGTGAACAAGATCGTGAACGAGCGCGTGATGGCCGTGTGCGATCACAAGGTCTTGAACGACACCATCGAGAACCCCACGGCGGAGAACATCGCGTCGTGGATCTGGCACCGGCTGAGCGGCGCCGTGCCCGGGCTGTTCGAGGTGCGCCTGTGGGAGATCCCCACGGCGTGCGTGGTGTACCGCGGGCCCGGGCCGGCTGCGTTCGCGAATCCGTAGGGCGTCCGCACTTCAAAGGAGCCACATGTCGCTGCCTGACCGACCGCCGCGCGCGCCCGACCGCGAGGAGATGAAGAAGGCGCTGGCCGCGCTCCTGCTCGCGAGCGGGGCCGAGCTGGACGCGGAGACGCGCGAGACGCCGGACCGCGTGGCGAAGTCGTGGGCGGAGGATCTGCTCGACGG
Organism: Deltaproteobacteria bacterium; assembly: GCA_018266095.1. Lineage (GTDB taxonomy): Bacteria > Myxococcota > Myxococcia > Myxococcales > 40CM-4-68-19 > CAIWCD01. The sequence continues at coordinate 3,696 of JAFEBC010000827.1, read as the reverse complement.
GTACGCGAAGGATCCGGTGGCCGCGCTCTCTTCTGGCCTCGTGCCGGCGCCGCTGCCGGGCGAGCTCGTGGTGGCGACGCACCTGGATTTCCACTCGATGTGCCCGCATCACCTCTTGCCGTACCGGGGCACGTGCGCGGTGGGGTACGTGGCCGAGAAGAACCTGGTCGGGTTCGGCAAGATCGCGGAGGCGCTGGAGGCCTTGTCGCACCGGCTCATTCTGCAAGAGCAGCTCGTGCACAAGCTGCGCGACGCGGTGCAGGCGGCGCTGTCGCCGCGTGGCGTTGGCGTGGTGATCTCGGCCGAGCACGCGTGCATGCAGGCGCGCGGGCCCAAGGCGCGGCACAGCCGCATCGTGGTCGAGGCCTTCGGCGGCGTGTTCGAGACCGACGCCGAGCTGCGGGCGCGGTTCGCGCGGCGGGCCGAGGAGAAGCTGTGAGCGCAGACGGTCGCGCTGGCGCAGCCGCAGCGGGATCGGCGGCGGCGGGGTCACTCGCGGGCAAGGTGTGCATCGTCACCGGAGCGCAGCGCGGGATCGGCCGCGCGATCGCGGAGCTCTTCGCTGCTGAGGGAGCGCACCTGGGCGTGTGTGCGGCGCGCGCGACACCGGATGTCGCGCTCGAGGTGAAGCGGCGGGTGTCGATGCGCTGCGACGTCTCCGACAGCACGTAGGTGAACTCCTTCTTCGACGCCTGCGAATCCGGGCTCGGCCCGCCAGATGTGGTCGTGCTCAACGCGGGCGTCCTCGAGCAGGCGCCGCTCGAAGAGCTCACCGAAGCGCAGTGGTCGCGCGTGCTCGACGTGAACCTCAAGGGCGCCTTCCTCTGCGCCAAGGCCGCCTGGCCCGCCATGCAGCGGCGCCGCTCGGGCCGCGTCATCGCCATCGGCTCCATCAGCGGCACGCTCGGCACGCCGCGCGCGTCGGCCTACAACGCCAGCAAGTGGGGTCTCACCGGCTTCATGAAGTCCATCGCCGAGGAGGGCAGGGCGCACGGGATCTTCTGCGCGACGGTGCTGCCGGGCTCGGTGGACACAGACATGCTCAAGCAGACCGCGTGGCCGCCGCAGATCACGCCCGACGAGGTGGCGCGCGTGGTGAAGTTCCTGGCCACCGATGCGCCGCTGACGATGACGGGCGCGGCCGTCGACGTGTTCGGCTAGCGCGCCGAGCTACCCCTTCGCGCTCGCCGCCGGCTTCCCGCACGGGTCGACCCACTTGTTGCGCACGTCGTTCGTGAGCGCGAACAGCATGAGGCTCACCAGCATGGCGAGGCCGATCATGCTCGTCACCTCGCGGAAGCGGATGCTGAGCGCCCGCCGCGCCACGCCTTCGATGGCCGAGCTGACGATGTGGAACCCGTCGAGGATGGGCACCGGCAAGAGGTTCATCACGCCCAGGTTCATGCTGATCATGGCGATGGTGAAGAGGAACGCCTCCCAGCCTTGCTCCGCCGCCTGCTTGGCCGCGTCACCGATGGACAACAGGCCGCCGACCTGACGCCGCGGGATGTCGCCGGTGATCATGCGCCCGATGACGAGCAGCGTGCCGCGCACCGCATCGACCGTGCCCTGGCCCGCGACCGACACCGCCTCGAAGAAGCCGTAGCGGATGCTCACCATCGGCACCTCGCCGCTCCAGATCGCGCCGTCAAAGTGCGCGCCCAGCACCGGCACCGTCATGCACATTCCGTTGTCGTCGCGGTCCTCCTCGAGCGGCTGCGTCACCTGGAGCGCCTGCTCCTTGCCGTCGCGCAGGACCAGCACGGTCATCGGCTTGTCACCGGCCGCGCGGCGCAGCGTGTCCACGTCGTCGAGCCACTCCACCCGCTTGCCGTCGATGGCCACGATGCGGTCGCCGCGCAGGATCCCGCCTGCCGCCGCCGCGCCCTTCGGATCGACGGAGTAGACATTCATCTCGGCCGAGGCGATGCCCAGCGCCTGCTCGACGTCCTCGAACGCCATGGGCGTGCCCGCGATCGCGCGATCCGCGGGCAGCGTCAGCGTCAGCCGGAAATCCTCGCGCTTCACCTTCTCGTCCTCGGGCCGTCCGAACACGGGCCGCGATCCCTGGATGGTCACGGCCGTGGCCGCGCGATCCTCCCAGCGCTGCGCCACCGCGCCGAGGAGCTGCTCGTAGCTGGTGATGGCCGTGCCATCGAGCTGCGTCACGCGGTCGAACACACGCAGCCCCGCCTTCGCCGCCAGGCTGTCCGGCGAGAGCGGCGCGACCTCCGCTAGCCGCGCCATGCTGGCGATGCCGATGCGACCGCGCCGCACCGTCTCCAAAATGGTCTTCACCTCGACCTGCTCAGGCACGACGTCGACTTTCACCTGCGCGCCGCGCCGCTCGACCATCACCGCCAGGTGCTTGCCCGCCGCGCTGCTGATGAGCTCCTGCAGGTCCCCGAACATGCGCACCGGCTTGCCGTCGATGGAGACGATCTTGTCTCCCGCGCGCAGGCCCGCCTTGAACGCCACCGAGCCCGGTTTCACTGTGCCCACCACCGCCGCCCGCGTCTGCTGCGGCATCATCGAGAACCCGAGGAAGATGAGGAACGCGAGCAGGAAGTTCGCTCCAGGCCCCGCGAACGCGATCGCTGCGCGCACCGCTGGCTTCGCTTGCAGGAACCCGTGCCCCTCGTGCTCCGGCGGCACCGGCTCGTAGGGATTGTCGCCCGCGAACTTCACGTAGCCGCCGAAGGGCAGCGCCGACACCTGGTACTCCGTCCCCTGGTGCTTGAAGCCCCACAGCTTCTTGCCGAAGCCCAAGGAGAAGCGCACTGGCGTCACGCCCAGCCACTTCCCGACCAGGAGGTGACCCATCTCGTGCACGAAGACCACGACGCTGATGAGCACCGCGAACCACAGGATGCCGAGCAGGCCGGACTGGAGGAACGAGAACACAGGCGTCATGGCCGGGAGTGTCATCACCGCGGGCCCGCGGCGCAAGTGCGACCTTTCGTGGCCGATCGCGCGCACGCGTGGTCCATGCCTGCGCGGACGCGTTCGGGAACCTCGAACAGTTCTCGCGTGTTATTGCTCGACCACTCCCGGGAGGAGCCCCATGTCCACACAGACCCGCCTCGCCGCCGCAGCCCTCTGCCTCGCCCTCCTCGGAACCGCCGCCGCCCGCGCCGATGATGGCCCCGAGCAGCACCGCGGCTTCTTCCTGCGTATGGACCTGGGCCTCGGCTACCAGCGCAGCTACGAGGCGCCCTACAGCATCACCGGCGGCGGTGGTTCGTTCGGTCTCGCCATCGGCGGCGCGGTCTCCGAGAACGTGATCCTCGCGTTCCACCTGCTCGATTCGGTGGCCGTCGCGCCCAGCTTCTCGAATGGCAGCATCATCGCCACCGCCAGCAACGATGTCTCCGTCGGCGTGGTCGTCTACGGCGCGAACGTCACGCTCTACACCATGCCCTTCAACGGCTACCTCTCGCTCACGCTCGGGCCCTCCAAGCTCGCGCTCACCGAGAACAACCAGACCTACGCCACCAACTGGGGCGTCGGCGGCCGCGTGCAGCTCGGCAAGGAGTGGTGGGTCAGCGACAACTGGGGCCTGGGCGTGGCCGTGCACTTCACCTGGTCGCGCAACCCGGACGGCTCGGACAACAACTCCGGGCAGTGGACCACGTGGTCGTCGGCGGTCGCGTTTTCGGCCACGTTCAACTGAGCCTTGCGCGCGCGGGCCGCGTC